>NZ_PVZF01000063.1 GCF_003002055.1 Kineococcus rhizosphaerae | reverse complement strand
CCCAGCGTTCGACGTAGGCGGCCAGGGCCGGGGTCTGCGCCCCGTGGGCCTCGGCGTCGGTGTCGATCAGGTACAACCCCGGCGCCGGGACCGCGGCGCCCAGTTCGGCCAGGACCGGCTTGAGCAGCAGGTCCGGGGCCAGGGCGTGGGTGGGGGCTGCGCCCAGCATCAGGGGGACGGCCGTGACCCCGCGCAGGCCCTCGCCGCCGGCGAACTGGTCCAGGAACAGCTTCAGCAGGCCGGTGTAGGTGGCCTTGAACGTCGGGGAAGCCACCACGAGCAGGTCGGCGGCGGCGGTGTCGGCCACGGCCTGCTTCACGGCCGGATCGCCCCAGCCGAGCAGACCCGGGCCCAGGGTGGCCACGTCGATGACCTGGTCGATGACCTGGTCCACGCCTTGGTCGACTTCCCCGCCGGCGTCAGTACCGGCGAGGAGCCCGGCTGTGGTGATGGCGGCGTGCAGGGTGCGGGAGGCGGGTTTGGGGTTGCCCACCACCACGACGGTGCGCAAGGCGGTGCGCATCAGGCGTTCTCGGGGATCGACTCGGGGGTGGGCTTGGGGGTCAGGGTGCGGAAGCCGGAGGAGTGCCACACCAGGGGTTCGGTGTCCGGGGCGGTGCCGGAGGCGTGGACCTGCAGCAGGACCACGTCGTGGTCGCCGGCGGGGAACTGGGAGTGGATGGTGGTCTCGATCCAGACGGGGGCGCCGTGGATGAAGTTGGCGCCGGAGTCGGTGGTGGTGGTCTGGATGCCGGCGAAGCGGTCGGCGGCTTTGGAGGCGAGCTGGCGGGCGGCGAGGTCGTGGGCTTCGCCCAGGACCGAGACGCCGATGCGTCCGCCGGCTTCGGCGGCGGCTTTGAGCTTGGGCCAGCTGGTGGAGGTGTGCTGGACGGCGAACAGGACCAGTGGGGGGTCCAGGGAGATGCCGACCTGGAAGGAGGAGGCGACCAGGACGACCGGTTCGGGGCCGTTGTCGCCCTGGACGACGGCGGACAGGGCGGCGACGCCGGTGGGGAACAGGGCGAA
>NZ_PVZF01000062.1 GCF_003002055.1 Kineococcus rhizosphaerae | reverse complement strand
TGTACTGACCACTGAGGTTGGTGACGCGCGAGGCGGGCGTTAGCCCGCCGAGGGCGGTGTGGTGGCGGTGATGGTTGTAGAGGTGCAGCCAGGTTGGCAAGGCCCGCCGACGGGCGGCTTCCGAGGAGTAGGGCCGGGCGTAGGCCCACTCGGTAGCCAACGTGCGATGGAACCGCTCGACCTTGCCGTTGGTCTGGGGCCGGTAAGGCCGGGTCCGCTTGTGAACGGTGCCGGTCACGGCCAACGCGGCAGCGAAGTCGCGGGACCGGTAGTTGGAGCCGTTGTCGCTGAGGCAACGGGCGATGGCGATGCCGCAGCCGGCGAACCACGCGTGGGCTCGAGCCCAGAACGAGGCTGTCGTGGAGCCCTTCTCATCAGCGAGGATCTCGGTGAAAGCCAGGCGGGAGTGGTCGTCCAAGACGGTGTGCAGGTAGCCGTAGCCAAGATTGCCAGGCCTTGCTGCCTTGGCTGCATCACTGCCGCGACCGTGGAAGCGCCAGCCACCACCGTCGGGGATGACGCCGAGCTTCTTGACGTCGATGTGCACCAGATCGCCTGCAGCAGCGTGCTCGTAGCGTCGGACCTCGCGGCGGATGCGTTGACGGTCGGCCAGGTCAACGTCGCACAACCGTGGCAGTCCCTCGCGGGCGATGACGGCGGCGACGGTGGAGATGGGCAGCCCAAGCTTGGGGCCGATGCGGGCCGGTCCCCAGCCTCGGGTGGTGCGTAGGTGCACCACCTTCTTCACGACTGCCCGCCGGGTTCGAGTCGGGCTGCGGTGCGGACGTGAGGAGCGATCGACCAGCCCGCCCTCCTCCCGTTCTCCGGTCATCCGGACCTGCAGCAGGCGGTCGGCCCAGCGGGCGGCGGTGGTCCAGGAGACTTGGAAGCGTTCAGCGGCGCGACGGATGGGCCAGCAGTCATCGACGATGAGCCGGGCCAGCTTCAGTCTCCCGGCGGGAGTCAAAGCGGCGTTACGGTGGGGCACGAGGACCTCCGGGTGGCTCGCGTGTGGTCGCCTTCAGCAGCTCCACACTGCCCTCGGAGGTCCTCTCTTGCCTCAACGACCTGCGGTTACCGGCGTGTCACCAACGTCCATGGTCAGTACA
>NZ_PVZF01000061.1 GCF_003002055.1 Kineococcus rhizosphaerae | reverse complement strand
AAAAGTGCTCGGCTGGAGGACACCTGCGGAGGTGTTCGAGGAGCAGCTACAGTTCTTGAATCAGGCCGGTGTTGCGACGACCGGTTGAGTCCGTCTTGCGCTCCGCGGTCGGAGTGAACCACCACCTCGAGGACATCGGTCCCGCCGCGCAAGGCCAGCGCGTTCTTCAGGGCCTTGACTGCGAGGTCGGCGGTCATCCGGGCGTCGATGGAGTAGCCGACGATGCGGTTGGAGCAGGCGTCCTTGATCGCGCAGAGGTACAGCTTGCCCTCGGCAGTGGGATGCTCGGTGATATCGGTCAGCCAGAGAGAGTTCGGCTTCTCGGCGGTAAATCTCCGTCGCACCAGGTCGTCGTGGACGGGCGGTCCCGGCCGGCGCCCAGCGCCACGCTTACGGGCGTGGGCGGAGAACAGCTTTTGCAAACTGCACAGGCGCTGGACGCGGTTGCGCGAGGCTGGCACGCCCTGCTGTTCGAGCTCGTCGGCGATGAAGCGGTAGCCGAACTCGGGATCGTCGTGGTGAATGTCTACCGCGGCATTGATGAGGTGAGCGTCGTTCCAGTCCCGGTCGGTGACCGGGCGGGCACGCCACTTGTAGTAGGCCTGCTTGGAAAAGCCCAGCACCCGGCAGGTCACCGCGACGGGGATCCCGTCCTCGGCGAGGTCACGGACCAGCGGGTAGATCATTTTGGGAGCACGTCACGGGCGAAGTACGCCGTCGCCCGGCGCAGGATCTCGTTCTCCTGCTCCAGCAGCTTGTTGCGTTTGCGCAGCTCTCGCAGCTCGGCGTCGGACTCCGCCGTGGTCCCATCAGAGGAGGTGGGAGCGGTCAGGCCCTCCTCGCGGTCGGCGATCCTCAGCCATCGCCCCAGACACGATTCGGAGATGCCGAAGCTGCGGGCGATCTGGGCCCGGGTCTGCCCACCTTGGCGGGCCACAGCGATCACGTCGCGGCGAAACTCGTCGGGGTAGCGCTTGTGCACGGTGGTCATCCTTCCAGCGAGGACCATGATCCTCACAGGTCGGAGTCAACCAAAGCGGGGGCAGACCCTGAAGCGTCACGGCTTCTCTGCCGTCTTCATGTGGGACACGACTCCGGGATGGAGTCGTTGAGGTAAGCGTAGTGGGCGGCCTCAGCCTCGACCG
>NZ_PVZF01000060.1 GCF_003002055.1 Kineococcus rhizosphaerae | reverse complement strand
CTAGTGATCTACGGCTGAAGTTGGTGCCCCACCCGTTCGGGTCTGGCGGTCAGAGGGGTGAGGCACGGCAGCGTCGGTGAGCGTGGGAACACTTCTTCCGTCGCTGCCGTGCGGGATCGACGATAGCCGTGAGGCACTGCAGGCGGTGGTTGATGGGCCGCGTCAGCAGCAACGGCACGCACTGCGGGCCCGGCTGGTGCTGGCGGTGCTGGACGGGACAGGCATCCGCCAGGTCGCCCGCGATCACGCCTGCTCACCGAAGACGGTGCGCAAGTGGTGGCGGCGCTGGTGTGAAGGCGGCATCGCAGCCCTGGGCGACGCGCCCCGATCGGGACGGCCGGCCCTGTACGACGACAGCACCCGCCGGGACCTGCTCGCCTTGGCCACCGCCCAAGCCCCAGCACCGTTCGCCGGCTGGAGTCATGAGCGCTTGAGCGCGGCGATGGGTGAGCTGAACTGGGGCGTGAGCCCGTCGTGGGTCGGGCGGGCGTTGAAGCGTCTGGACCTGAAGGTCCACCAGGTCCGCGGCTGGGTGCACCGGCGCGCCGACCCAGACTTCAACACCCGTGTCGCTGCAGTCGAAGCAGCGGTCACCGCTGCCGGGGACGACCCGTTTCCGGTGTTGTGCCTGGATGAGAAGACCAGCCACCCGTTGCGCGTTCCGGTGCTGCCTGACAGCCGCGATGGGCGCGGGCGCAGGAGACGGGAGTTCGAGTACGTCCGGCACGGAACGATCTCCTGGTACGGCATCCAGACCGCAGCCAGTGGGGCGGTGCAGATGATCCGATCCACCCAGCGGATGGACTCCGTCGCCTTCATCGAGGTGCTCGAACACCTCGTCGCCGTCCACGGGTCGATCTTCACCCTGGTCATGGACAACGGCCCGGCGCACACCAGCTACGCCACCCGCACGTGGTTGCAGGCCCATCCGGGTATCAGCGTTCGGCTCACGCCGAAGCATGCCTCGTGGGTCAACCCGGTGGAGTCCGTTTTCGGCATCCTCACCCGCCAGGTTCTGCAGCACGCCACCTTCGTCAGCGCCGAGGACTGCGACGGGCGTGTTCAGCACTGGACCCGGCTCCGCAACCAGCAGCATCGACCCGTCACCTTCACCTGGCAACGCCCCGGGGCACCAACTTCAGCCGCAGATCACTAG
>NZ_PVZF01000059.1 GCF_003002055.1 Kineococcus rhizosphaerae | reverse complement strand
GGCGGTCTCAACGGGTCAGCGCAACAGCTCCGTGAGCTTCTCCGATGGTGTCATGAACTGTAGAGTCTTACGAGGACGACCGTTGAGAGAGTCCTGAATCGCGAGCAGTTCCTCCCTGCTGACATCACTCAAGTCGATACCCTTGGGCAGGTACTGGCGCAACAACCCGTTCGTGTTCTCGTTGCTACCACGCTGCCAGGGCGAGTGCGGGTCGCAGAAGTAGACCGGGATATCGGTGGCGAGGGTGAACTTCGCGTGGGCAGCCATCTCCGCACCCTGGTCCCAGGTGATGCTGCGGGCCAGGTGAGCAGGCAACGCCGTGATGGTCTCCCGCATCCTCGCCTCAACCGTGACCGCGGACTTGTCCGCCCCCAACGGCAACAACATGACGTAGCGGGTGGAACGCTCGACCAGGGTCCCCACCGCGCTGCGACTGCCGGCTCCCATGATCAGGTCCCCCTCCCAGTGTCCCGGCACGGCGCGGTCTTCAACCTCGGGTGGGCGTTGGGAGATCATTACCATTCCCGGGATACGTCCGCGTCCTTCCAGTCGTCCTCGGGTCTTGCGCTGGGTCCGCCCAGATCGCAGGCACCACAGCAGTTCCCGGCGCAACTCACCGCGGCCTTGGACGAAGAGAGACTGGTAGATCGTCTCGTGGCTGACGTGCATCTGCTCATCATCGGGGAAGTCCCGCCGCAGACGCCCGGCGATCTCCTGCGGTGACCACCACTGCTGCAACCGCGCGGCGACTTCCACCAGTAGCGGCCCCGCGCTGAGCTTGAACGCCTTGGGGCGGCGGGCCTGCTGGCGGGCGCGGACGTGCCCACCCCAGGCCCGGTAGGCCTCCCGGCCGCCGTTGGCGTTGACCTCCCGTGACACCGTCGAGGGTGCTCGACCCAGTCCCGCTGCGATCTCACGGAACGACTTCTTGGCTCGCACGCCGATCAGGATCTGCTCCCGTTCATCGATCGAGAGACGACCCGCCCGCGGCGTCCACGGATCCTCCACCCCGCCCAGGTGGCGTTTCTCGCGGACCATCAACCCCACCATGGGTGGGGTGCAGCCGATCTGGCGGGCGATCTCTACCAGCGAGAAACCGTGGGCGTGCAGCCGGATCGCCAGCTGTTTCTGCGTCGTGGTGAGGACACCGGCCATGCTCAACTCCTGTCAGCGACCAACCATGATCATCTCATGGGTGTTGCGCTGACTCCTTGAGACCGCC
>NZ_PVZF01000058.1 GCF_003002055.1 Kineococcus rhizosphaerae | reverse complement strand
AGTTCACCGCCACCCGGCCCAACGAGTTGTGGCTCACCGGCATCACCGAGCACCCCACGGCCGAAGGCAAGCTGTACCTCTGCGCCATCAAGGACATGTTCTCCCGCCGCATCGTCGGGTACTCCATCGACTCCCGGATGACCTCTCGCCTGGCCGTTCGGGCCCTGGCCAATGCCGTTGCGCAACGCCGGGTGGAGGGTTTCGACGTCACCGGCTGCACCCTGCATTCGGATCGTGGGTCGCAAGGCGGATTCAACTGGTCGTCGCAACACCCCCGACCGCGGAGGTGCACGACATGGTCACGGCCGACTGGACCAAGAAGACCAGCGATGTCAGCGAGAGCTTGCGCCGGCAGTGGCGTGCTGATCGGGCGCTACGTCCGGCTATGCGGTCCCCGGGACGGCCTCAGCCGTCACGAGCGGTACTTCGACAGTTCTGGCGGATCATCGCCACCGGGGTCACCACCGCCGATGCTGCCGCCGGAGTTGGCGTGTCCTGGCCGGTCGGAGTCCGCTGGTTCCGACACGCTGGCGGGATGCCGCCGCTCAGTCTTGACGAGCCCACCGGACGCTACCTGTCCTTCACTGAGCGGGAGGAGATCGCGCTGCTTCGCGCCCAGGGGCACGGCGTGCGCGAGATCGCCCGCCGGATCGGGCGAGACCCCAGCACGATCTCTCGAGAACTACGGCGCAACGCCGCCACCCGCGGCAGCAGACCAGAATATCGCGCCACGGTGGCGCAGTGGAAAGCCCAGCAGGCCGCGAAGCGACCCAAGACCGCCAAGCTCGTCGGTAACGACCGGTTGCGCGAGTACGTGCAAGACCGGCTCGCCGGCAGCGTCCGCCGACTCGACGGTTCTGCCGTCGCCGGCCCCCGCACCCCGGCGTGGAAGGGACTCAACAAGCCCCATCGCCAGGACCGACGCTGGGCGATGGCTTGGAGCCCGCAGCAGATCTCTCACCGCCTCCAGGTGGACTTCCCCGATGATGAGTCCATGCGTATCAGCCCAGAAGCGATCTACCAGTCGCTGTTCATCCAAGGACGCGGTGCGCTGAAACGGGAGTTGGTCACCTGCCTTCGGACCGGCCGGGCGCTGCGGGAACCCAGGGCGCGTTCGCGCAGCAAGCCACAAGGTCATGTCACCCCCGACGTGGTACTCAGTGACTGTTTCAGATGTGCGGTGAGGGCTGCGCCGGCCTGGTCAACCGGCGCAGCATCATCCGCGTGTAGGCAATCTCAACCATGGCGACCGCCGCACTCGCCAAC
>NZ_PVZF01000057.1 GCF_003002055.1 Kineococcus rhizosphaerae | reverse complement strand
CCGGACTGCTCGGTCCTTGACCTCGGCCGGGTACCGCTGGGGCATGATCGTCATCCTGACTCATCAGGAAGCGGCATCAAAGCCGTGACGCTTCAGGGAGCACCCGTTCGCCCACCGCCGGGAGCCGGACGCGCGGTCATCCGCGTTGTGCGCGCTGTCACGGCGGACGAGCGACGCTGACTGCGCCCTACGACTGTCACTGAGGCTTTGTCGGTAGCGGTGTGAGGCCACCCTTGAGGCCGGGGATCGAAGGCGCTGGGACACGCAGGGTCTGGACGAGACGATGGAGGCGACCAAGCCCTATCCGCCGTACCCACCTGGACCCTGCGTGCTCATCTATCGTGCCAGCCTCGACGTCCCCCGCGCCCTGGCTCAAGCCGTCGCCCAGCTCCTGTTCGCCCACCGTGCCCGAATCGGCACCCGCCGCGGCCGCCGCGTCCTGGGCTGCTTCGCGCACGCGGTCCTGCTGCTGCGGTTCATGCGTCAACGCGCCACGGTCGCCGACCTGGCCCGTGACAACACGATCAGCCTCTCCAGCGCCTACCGGTACCTGCACGAAGCCCTCGACGTACTCGCCGGCCAAGCACCCGACCTGTCCGACGTCGTCGCCGACGCGGTGCACCGAGGAACTGAACACCTCCTGCTCGATGGCACTCTCATCCCCACCGACCGCATCCACGACCGAACCGGTCGACGTGATCGCTGGTACTCCGGAAAGCACCGTCAGCACGGCGGTCTGGTCCAGATCCTCACCGATGCTGATGGGCGGCCGTTGTGGGTCTCACCCGTCGAGCCGGGCTGCACTCATGACCTGACCTCGGCCCGCCTCCATGCCTTGCCGACGCTCTACCGCGCAGCTCGTGGCGGTGTGCCGACGCTGGCCGATAAGGCGTACACCGGTGCCGGGGCCGGCATCCGCGTTCCCGTGCGCCGTCCCAGAGGCAGCCAGGTTCTCGACCGCAGCACGCGGGGTTGGAACTCCTACGTCAACGCCGAACGCGCCTTCGTCGAGCACGGCATCGCCCATCTCAAGACCCGTTGGCGAGCCCTCCACCGGGTCAGCCTGTGCCCATGGCGCATCAGTGCGATCGTTGCCACGGCCCTGGTCCTGAGTCGACTAGAGAACCGCTACTGACAAAGGCTCACTGATGTCTTGACACATCGACTGTCACCGATGTCCTGATGCAGAACTGTCAGCGATGTCCTGAGACATCACACTCCCAAGGCCACATCCAAGGCGGGTTCAACCGGTCGATGCAACACCGGACTGATGCAGCGACTGTAGCTGCTCGGCGAACACCTCCGCTGGAGTTCTCCAGCCCAGGACCTTC
>NZ_PVZF01000056.1 GCF_003002055.1 Kineococcus rhizosphaerae | reverse complement strand
GGTTGTGTCCACCAGAGTGGTGTACGACCAGGCCGGTGACAGGCGTGGCTGACACGTAGAAGGCGGCCACCGCGTGATGCTTCGAAGGACCTCTCACAGTGCCTTTGAAGGAGATCAACGCGATGACCGCTGGACCCATGATGGACCCTGCCCACTTCGTGCACGAGCAACTGGCCCAGGCGAGCCCCGACCTGCTGCGCGAGTTGATGAGCACCTTTGTGAACACCCTGATGTCCGCTGACGCCGACGCCGTCTGTGGAGCCGCCTACGGCGCCTCCTCGCCGGAGCGAGTGAACTCCCGCAACGGCTACCGCTACCGCGACTTCGACACCCGCGTCGGGACCATCGACGCCGCCATCCCCAAGCTGCGCTCCGGGTCGTACTTCCCCGACTGGCTGCTGGAGCGACGCCGCCGCGCCGAACGGGCCTTGACCACGGTGGTCGCCACCGCCTACCTGCTAGGGGTCTCGACCCGCCGCATGGAAAAGCTCGTGGAGTCGCTGGGCATCACGAGGTTGTCGAAGTCGCAGGTCAGCGAGATGGCCAAGGACCTCGACGCCCAGGTCGAAGCCTTCCGCACCAGAAGGTTGGACGCCGGGCCCTACACCTTCGTCGCCGCCGATGCGTTGGTGATGAAAGTCCGTGAGGACGGGCGGGTCGCCAACGTCCACGCCCTGCTGGCCGTCGGGGTCAACGCCGACGGGCACCGAGAGATCCTGGGCCTGCAGGTCTCCTCCGCTGAGGACGGGGCCGGCTGGTTGGGGTTCTTCCGGGATCTGACCGCCCGGGGCCTGTGCGGGGTCCGGCTCGTCACCTCCGATGCCCACGCCGGCCTCGTGTCGGCGATCGGCGCCGCCTTGCCGGGCGCGTCCTGGCAGCGGTGTCGAACGCACTACGCCGCGAACCTGATGGCGGTGACGCCGAAGACGTCGTGGCCGTGGGTCAAGACGCTGCTGCACAGCGTCTACGACCAGCCGGACGCCGACTCCGTGCACGCCCAGTTCGACCGCCTCCTGGACGTGGTGGAGGCCAAGCTCCCCAAGGTCGCCGCCCATCTGGACGCCGCCCGGGCCGATGTTCTCGCGTTCACGTCGTTCCCGAAGGAAGTCTGGCGGCAGGTCTGGTCCAACAACCCGCAGGAGCGGTTGAACCGCGAGATCCGCCGCCGCACCGACGTCGTCGGCATCTTCCCCGACCGCGGCTCCTTGATCCGTCTCGTCGGGGCAGTGCTGGCTGAGCAGGACGATGAGTGGACCGAAGGCCGCCGCTACCTCGGCCTGGACCTTCTTGGGCGCTGCCGGCTCATCGCCATGCCTGGCGGCGCGGCGGACACCTCCGAGACCGTCGCAGAGGTGAACTCCGACATCACGATGCAGGCCTTGACGGCCTGACCACACGGAGCATCACGCAGCGAACGTCGTACACCACCTCAGTGGACTTGACC
>NZ_PVZF01000055.1 GCF_003002055.1 Kineococcus rhizosphaerae | reverse complement strand
CAGGTCTTGGCGCGGTCTACCCATCCGGCCCTGCTTGGGTAGCAGCGGCTCGATGAGCTCCCACTCCGCATCGCTGAGGTCAGAGGGATACGCCTCACGATCGCCAGCCACCTCAGCAGCATGCCCTACCAAGACCCACATCTGAAACAGTCACTCAGACCCAACCCGGCTCCCTCTACCCGCGCCAGGCTGAGCGAGATCAGCCCCCTGACGCAACTGCTCCGGGGACAAGCCGGCGCCGTGGGTGGCAGCACGGCGGGATGAGCGCCCCGCCGAGCCGGGTGGCTTTCTCCCCGAGGTCATGGCCGACAGCATGCCGCGCAGCCCCGACAGGCTTCACCTGGCCGCAGTGGTGAGGCTCAGACCCAGCCGCTACCGGTTCGGACAGCGCCACGGCCAGTCGGGCGAGACGGGCGAGCAGGACGGGGAGGCCGGGGGCGGCGCCGGCGTTGCTCCACGGCCCGGAAGGTGCGCCTTCCAACGCAACGCGAAGGCCTCTAAATCATCGGCGCTGACGCAGGCGGCGAGCTCTTCGTCCTCCAGCGGGGTCCAAGGCACGCTGCGCCGGGTCGCGCTTGCCGCGGTGCGCGCGTGGCGCTCGGTCTGTGACCGGTGCGCCCGCTCGCCCTGGGGCGGCAGGTGCAGGGGGGCTTGGGTCATGGCCTGCTCAGCTGCCAGCCGTCGCTTTGCCCGCCGGGGCCGTGGACGAGCCAGCCCCGTTCGCGCAGCCACGCGGTCCGCTTCTGCCAGACCCGGGCTCCGACGCCGGCCTCCTGCGCGAGGAGGGCCGCGGTGTGATCGGCGGGGATGCGGTCGTCGTAGTCGGTGGCCGCGGCCAGCACCCACACCACCGCCTGCAGCGACGTCCGCGAGGGGGCGGGCAGCTGCGCTCGCGGGATGGTGCGGATCGTGGCGTGGACCGTGCGGACCCAGCGGACTGCGGAGGGGACCATGTCACGCGGGTCGGTGGGCAGCAGGCGGACGTGCCCAGCAGGCATTTCGAGCGGCACCTCGAGCGGCACCTCGCCGGGCGCTGTGACGGGATCCTTGAGGAGGGCGGTGCCGTCCGGCGCGGTCTTTGGGGGCAGGTCGCTGTTCATCGCGGGTACGCCGTGGCGTGGTCGCGAGCGGCGCTCAGGACCTCGCTGCGCACGGCGCTGGAGCGATCGACCAGGCCATGCAGAACGTCGTGCTCGACGCCGGCCTCCATCGCGGCTACCGCGGTGCGCGCAAGCGCGGAACGCAGTCGAGCGCGGTCCCACTCGACCTGGGCCATCCACTCCGCGACTTCCCGCAGCTTGGCTTCGGTGAGATCGATGTGGGCGGCCAGGAGAGCGACCTCGGCGGGGGAGTAGGTCCGTCCTCCGCGCAGGGTGGCTCTGCCCATGTCCGCGAACCGCATGATCGTCCTGTCGGTCGGTGGCGGCCGGGTCTTGACCGAGGCCACTCGGCTGGTCGAGCCCACCCTTGAGGCGGGACTGCAGCTACGTCAGATGCGCGCGCCCTTCTCCTGGTTGCAGCGCCGGCACAGCAGCCGCAGGTTGTCCTCACTGGTGGCCCCGCCCAGGCGATGACGTCCCCGGGAGCGGTGCAACTCTTCGAGCGTAAAGCGCTGCGGATTCGGACTATGCCGTGAGCGTGGTGGTCGTGTCGAGCGTGGTGGTCGTGTTGAAGCGTCACGGCTTTGATGCCGCTTCCTGATGAGTCAGGATGACGATCATGCCCCAGCGGTACCCGGCCGAGGTCAAGGACCGAGCAGTCCGG
>NZ_PVZF01000054.1 GCF_003002055.1 Kineococcus rhizosphaerae | reverse complement strand
GGCGGGTTCAACCGGTCGATGCAACACCGGACTGATGCAGCGACTGTAGCTGCTCGGCGAACACCTCCGCTGGAGTTCTCCAGCCCAGGACCTTCCGAGGCCTGTTGTTGACCGCCAGAGCGACCCCTTCGAGGTCTTCGGCCGACCACCGGGACAAGTCGGTGCCCTTGGGGAAGTACTGACGCAGCAGCCCGTTGGTGTTCTCGTTGCTCGGCCGCTGCCACGGCGAGTGCGGATCAGCGAAGAACACCCTCGTCCCCGTCTCGAGGGTGAACTGCGCATGACCGGACAGCTCCTTGCCGCGGTCCCAGGTGAGCGTCTGACGCAGTTGTTCAGGCAGGTGCGCCATCGAGGCCGTCAGCGCAGCGTTCATCGCGACAGCTCCGTAACCACCCAACGAGGGACCGTTCTTCACCACCGGACTCTGGCCCCACCCCTCCAACCGGGGAAGGTGCACTAGCAGCGTCGAACGGCTCGAACGCTCGACGAGCGTGCCGATCGCGGACCGGCCGGTCCCGATGATCAAGTCGCCTTCCCAGTGGCCCGGGACGGCGCGGTCGGCGGCCTCGGCGGGTCGCTCGCTCAGGACCACGTCGGCGCTGACGTGCCCCTGCGGCTTGTTCCTCGTCCGGGCCCGCGGCTGCCGCAACGCCCGCCCGGTGCGCAAACACGCCGCGAGCTCGCGCTTGAGGGCACCGCGTCCCTGGATGAACAATCCCTGGTAGATCGCCTCGTGGCTGACCCGCATGGACTCATCATCGGGGAAGTCGAGCCGGAGACGGTTGCTGATCTGCTGTGGGCTCCACGCGGTGGCCCAGCGGCGGTCTGCTCGATGGGGTTTCATCTTGCGGCCCTTCCACCCGGGCGTGTCCGGCCCTGCCACGACCGCGCCATCCGCGCTGCGCACGGTGCCGTCCAAGCGCTCTTGGACGTAGTCACGCAGTCGCTCGTTGCCGGCGAGCTTGGCGGTCTTGGGGCGTTTAGCGGCCTGCTGGGCCTTCCACTGAGCAACGGTTGCGCGGTACTCCGGCCGGCCGCTGCGGGTCGCGGCGTTGCGGCGCAGCTCACGCGAGATCGTCCCCGGGTCCCGTCGCAGTGCACGAGCGACCTCACGAACACCGGCGCCTTTCGCCCGTAGGAGCGCGATCTCCTCGCGTTCTTCGAACGTCAGGTAGCGGCTGGTGGGCTCAGTCAACGAGATGGGAGGCATGCCGCCAGCGTGGCGAAACCATCGAGTGCCCACCGGCCACGACACACCCACCGCCAGCGATGCTTCCACTGTCGTGACCCCTGTGGCGATCCATCGCCAGAACGCGCGCTGCACCACCCGTGATGGCTCTGGCCGACCGGGTGAGCGCATCGCCGGCCGAAGCGCACGATCAGCTCGCCACTGCCGGCGCAAGCTTTCACTGACATCGCTGGTCTTCTTCGTCCAGTCGGCCGTGACCATCCCGTGCACCTCCAAGATCGAAGGTGTTGCGACGACCGATTGAATCCACCTTGCGATCCACGATCTGAGTGCAGCACGCAGCCGGCCACCTCGACACCCTCAACCTGGCGCCGGGCAACGGCATTGGATAGAGCTTGGACGGCCAACCGAGACTTCATCCGCGAGTCGATGGAGTACCCCACGATGCGGCGGGAGAACACGTCCTTGATGGCGCAGAGGTAGAGCTTGCCTTCAGCGGTCCAGTGCTCGGTGATGTCGGTGAGCCACAACTCGTTGGGCCGGTTTACGGCGAACTTCCGACGGACCAGATCGTCATGCACTGGCGGGCCGGGCCGTTTCCCGTTCTTGCTG
>NZ_PVZF01000053.1 GCF_003002055.1 Kineococcus rhizosphaerae | reverse complement strand
CGGTCGAGGCTGAGGCCGCCCACTACGCTTACCTCAACGACTCCATCCCGGAGTCGTGTCCCACATGAAGACGGCAGAGAAGCCGTGACGCTTCATGTCGACGTCCGCGCGGAGCGCGGCGGTCGGCAGAACGGTCGGCTCCGGCGGGGTCAGCAGCGCCATCGAGGCCTCCGAGAGGTAACGCCGTTCCCCGGACTGCCACTCGTCGTGGGCCTCGATCAGCACGCAGCCGGCCAGTCGGAGCAGGGCCTTGGCGTTGGGGAAGATTCCGACGACGTCGGTGCGGCGCTTGACCTCACGGTTCGGCCGTTCCAGCGGATTTGTCGACTAGATCTTGCGCCAGTGCGCCTCGGGGAACACGGCGAACGCCGTGACGTCCGGGCTGGCCTCATCGAGCATCTCGGCAACGGTGGGGAACTTCACCCGCAAGCTGTCGGCGACGACACGGACCTGCTCGGTGACCGCGTCGGCAGAGGGCTGGACGAAGATCGTGCGGACCATCGCCGCGACCGCGTCGGCCTGCCCCTTGGTGACCTTGCTAAGGATGTTGCGCCTGAAGTGGACACGGCAACGCTGCCAGGCCACGCCGACCATGCTCTGCTCGACCGCCGACACCAGACCATGCAGACCAACGGGTGCTGTTCGGAGATCACCAGCTGGACCCCGTGCAGACCCCGGTCACGCAAAGAGGCGAGGAACTCCTTCCAGAACACCAACGTCTTCGTATCACCCACGTGTACTGAGCACGCACATTGGTGACACGCCGGTGACCACCGGTCCGTGACACAGAGAAGACTTCCGAGTGGAGTGTGGAGCTGTCGAGGAACCACATCAGCACTCTGAGGTCCTCGTGCTCCACCGTAACGCCGCCCTCGTGCCGAAGGCACGCCTGAAGCTGGCCCGCCTCATCGTCGATGAGGGCTGGCACGAACGCCGCGCCGCCGAACGTTTTCAGACCCCCCACACCACCGCCCGCCGCTGGGTCGCCCGCCTTCGCCCGCTACGCCGAGAGGAGCCAGCGAGGCCGACCTGGACTGCGACGGGCTGCTTGACGCCCCGTCAACCCCCCCGTCGCAGCCCGCACCGCACCAGCAAACGGCAGGTCAAGAAGGGCCTGCCCTACGCCGGCGCGGGTGGGGACCGGCACGCATCGGACCGCACGCGGGCATCCCCGTCTCGACCGTGGTCAAAATCTTGCGCCGCGAAGGCGTACCCCGTCTGCGCGACGTGGACCTGGCCGACAGGCAACGCGCCCGCCGGAGGTCCGCCGCTATGAGCGTTCTGTGCAGGGGAACTGGTGCGCATGGACGTCAAGAAGCTGGGCCGAATCCCCGACAATGGCGGCTGGCACATCCACGGCCGCGGACAGGGCGCCCGGTCAGGAGTCCGCGGTCCCAGACTGGGCTACGCCTACCTGCACACCGAGCTGGATGAAAATTCCCGCCTAGCATACACCGAGATCCTGCGCGATGAGCAGGGCCCCACGACCGCGGCGTTCTGGCACCGGGCCTGCTTCTGGTTCGCCGACCGCGGCGTCCGGATCGAGGGAGTCTTGACCGACAACGCCTCGAACTACCGCTCGCGAGATCTGGCCGCCGCGCTGGCGGCGACCGGGGGCGTGCACAAGCGGACCCGGCCCTACGGGCCGCAGACCAACAGCAAGGTGGAGCGGTTCCACCGGGCGTTGATCACCGAGTGGGCCTACGCCCGGCCTTACGCCTCAGAGTCGGCGCGGGTGTGGGCCTCGCCGAAGTTCCTCCACCTGTACAACCATCACCGGCACCACACCGCTCTCGGAGGCCGGCCACCGATCAGCCGCGTTACCAACCTCCCCGCGCAGTACAACTAGTGATCTGCGGCTGAAGTTGGTGCCCCGGGGCGTTGCCAGGTGAAGGTGACGGGTCGATGCTGCTGGTTGCGGAGCCGGGTCCAGTGCTGAA
>NZ_PVZF01000052.1 GCF_003002055.1 Kineococcus rhizosphaerae | reverse complement strand
TTCTACAACAAGAAGCTCTTCAAGCAGGTCAACGTCGAGCCCCCGACCACGTGGGACGAGCTGATGGCCCTCGTGCCGAAGTTCAACGCCGCGGGCATCGCGCCGTTCTCCCTCGGTGGGCAGTCGCGCTGGACGAACATGATGTGGCTGGAGCTGCTGTTCGACCGCATCGGCGGCCCCGAGCTGTTCGAGTCGATCTACGACGGCAAGCCGAACTGGACCGACCCGGCCGCGATCGACGCCCTGACCAAGGTCCAGGACCTCATCAAGGCCGACGGCTTCATCAAGGGCTTCGCCTCCATCACCGCTGACTCCAACGCCGACCAGGCGCTGCTGTACACCGGCAAGGCCGCCATGATGCTGCACGGCACGTGGACCTACGGCTCCATGAAGTCCGACGGCGGCGACTTCGTCTCCGGCGGCAACCTCGGGTACATGAACTTCCCGGCCGTCACCGGCGGCAAGGGCGACCCGGCCAACACCTTCGGCAACCCGGCCCAGTACGTCTCGATCTCCTCCAAGGCCCCCCAGGCCCAGAAGGACATCGCCCTGGCGTTCTTCAAGGGCGGGCTGCTGCAGGAGAAGGAGGCCACGGCCTACATCGAGAAGGCCGGCGAGGTCCCGATCGTCAAGGGCATCGACTCCAAGTTCTCCTCCTCCGACGACGCCGAGTGGCTGAAGTTCGTCTACGACCTCGCGACGAACGCCCCGTCCTTCGCCCAGTCGTGGGACCAGGCCCTGTCGCCGACCGAGGCCGAGACCCTGCTGGACAACATCGAGAAGCTGTTCGGCCTGGCCATCACCCCGCAGCAGTTCGCCGACAACATGAACAAGGCGATCGGCTCGTGAGCGCGTCCGTGAGCGCGGCTCCTCCCGCTGTCGCAGCGAAGGTCCCCTCGGCGAAGCACACGTCGACGGGGCGGCTGGGATGGATCGTCCTGCCCGCGCTGATCATCTTCGTGGCCTTCGCCGTCATCCCCCTCATCGGGGTGTTCGTCCTGAGCTTCACCTCCTGGGACGGCATCGGGGCGATCCACTTCGCCGGTCTCGACAGCTGGAAGGCCGTGCTCACGGACCCCGGCCTCCCGCACGCGCTGTGGATCACGTTCCTCATCATCGTGCTGTCCTGGCTGGCCCAGACGCCGCTGTCGATCCTGCTCGGGGTCTTCATCTCCGGCAGCCAGAAGTACCGCGCCCTGCTCGCGGTCCTGTTCTTCCTGCCGCTGCTGCTGTCGGCCGCGGCCGTGTCCATCGCCTACAAGGCGCTGCTCGACCCGAACTTCGGCCTCGGGCCGGGGCTGAAGCTGAGCATCCTCACGCAGGACTGGCTGGGCCGCCCGGCCCTGGCCATGGGCGTCGTGATCTTCATCATCGCCTGGCAGTGGATCCCGTTCCACTCCCTGATCTTCCAGGGCGCGGTGCGGCAGATCCCCACCTCGATGTACGAGGCGGCCCAGCTCGACGGCGCCGGCCGGGTGCGGCAGTTCTTCTCCATCACCCTGCCGCAGCTGAAGAACACGCTCATCACGTCCTCGACCCTGCAGGTCGTCGGGTCGCTGACCACGTTCGACCTCATCTTCGTCCTCACCGGCGGTGGCCCGAACGACGGCACCCGGGCCCTGGCCCTGGACATGTACCTGACCGGTTTCCGCGCCAACCAGATGGGGCTGGCCTCGGCCATCGCCGTCATCCTGGTCGTGGTCGGCCTGATCCTGGCCCAGCTCCTGCAGCGCATCGGTGGCAAGGACCGTGGTTCTCAGATGGAAGGTGCCTGACCGATGGCGACCCAGACCGTGACCCGCAACACCGGGTCGTCCGCCGCGGGGGCCCCCCGCAACGGCACCACCGCCCGCAAGAACTGGATCGGCGGTGCCTTCGGGTGGCTGTGGCTGCTCGTCGTGCTGATCCCGATCTACTGGATCGTGATCACCAGCTTCAAGACCTCGGCGAACTACTTCGGGACCAACCCGCTCATCCCGCCGAGCTCGCCGACGCTGGACAACTACAAGATGGTGCTGGAAGCCGACTTCCTCCGGTACTTCGGCAACTCGCTGATCGTGACCGTGGGCGCCACCGTCCCGGCCGTGCTCATCTCCTTCATGGCGGCCTTCGCGATCGTGCGCGGCGGCGGCCGGTGGCTGAAGGCCGT
>NZ_PVZF01000051.1 GCF_003002055.1 Kineococcus rhizosphaerae | reverse complement strand
GTCGCGAACGCCGTGTTCGTCCTGACCGCCGGGGACCTGTCGCACACCACCGGTCTGCACGTCCCCGTCGACGCCGGCGTCGCCGCCGCCTTCCTGCGCTAGGAGCAGTCGATGTCCGTCCACACCGCGGTGGACCTCGGGGCCTCCAGCGGCCGCGTCATGGTCGGCCGGGCCGCCCCGGGGGTCCTCGACCTGACCGAGGTCCACCGGTTCCCGAACGGCCCGATCCCCGTCGCGGGGTCCTGGTTCACCGACGCCGTGGGCCTGTGGCAGCAGATCCGCACGGGCCTGCGGGCGGTGGCCCGCCGGGCCCCGGACGCCTCGACGGTGGCCGTCGACACGTGGGGCGTCGACTACGGGCTGCTCGCGGCCGACGGGACCCTGCTCGGCACCCCCCGGCACTACCGCGACGCCCGCACCGAGGGGATCGCCGACGGGGTGCACGCCCGCACCCCGGCCCTGGAGCTGTACCGGCGCAACGGCCTGCAGCACCTGCCCTTCACGACGCTCTACCAGCTGATCGCCGAGGGGCGGCTGCTGGACCTCGCCGACCGCCTGCTGCTGCTGCCGGACCTCTTCGGGTTCTGGCTGGCGGGCGTGCAGGGCGCGGAGGCGACGAACGCCTCCACGTCGGGGCTCCTCGACGTCGGCACGGGACGCTGGGGCGACGACCTCGTCGCGCTGTCCGGGGTCCGCCCCGGGCTCCTGCCCGCCGTGCACGACCCGGGGACCGTCCTGGGCGGCCTGCGCGCCGACGTCCTGGCGGACAGCGGGCTCGGGTCCGGTACCCGGCTGGTGGCCGTGGGCTCGCACGACACGGCCTCGGCGGTGGTGGCCGTGCCCGCCGAGGACGAGCGCTTCGCGTACATCGCGTGCGGCACGTGGGGCCTGGTGGGGGTCGAGCTCGAGGGTCCGGTGCTCAGCGAGGACTCGTTCGCGGCGAACTTCACCAACGAGCGCGGCGTCGACGGCCGCATCCGCTACCTGCGCAACGTCATGGGGTTGTGGGTGCTGCAGCAGTGCGTGGCCGAGTGGGACGCCGACCTGCCCGGTCTGCTGGACGCGGCGGCCGACGTGCCCCCGGGTGGGCCGGTGGTCGACGTCGACGACCCGCGCTTCCTCGCCCCCGGTCCGATGGCCGAGCGGGTGCGGACCACGGTGACCGAGTCCGGCCGCCGCCCACCGGCCACCCGCGCGGAGGTCGTGCGCTGCGTGCTGGACAGCCTGGCGGACGCCTTCGCCCGGTCCGTGGCCGACGCGGTCCGCCTGTCCGGTCACGACGTCCGCGTCGTCCACCTCGTCGGCGGCGGAGCCCGGAACCGGCTGCTGTGCCAGCTCACGGCGACCGCGTGCGGGCTGCCCGTCGTCGCCGGTCCCGTCGAGGCGACGGCGCTGGGCAACGTGCTCGTCCAGGCCCGGGCGGCCGGCGACCTGGACGGGTCGCTGGAGACGCTGCGGGCCCTGGTGCGGCAGACTGCCGACCTCACCACGTTCGAACCGCAGCATCGACCGCTCAACACCGGTGTAGGAGTGTCGTGAAACGTCAGACCCCGAACCTCCGCGAGGTCCTCGACCTCGTCTCGTTCAAGAAGCCCGAACTGGACGGCACCAAGCGCCGCCTGGACGCGGCCCTGACCATCGAGGACCTGCGCCGCATCGCCAAGAAGCGGACCCCCCGTGCCGCCTTCGACTACACGGACGGCTCCGCCGAGGGCGAGATCTCCCTGGCCCGCGCCCGCCAGGCGTTCCAGGACGTGGAGTTCCACCCCTCGATCCTGCACGACGTGTCCAAGGTCGACACCTCCACCACGATCTTCGGCGGCCCCTCCGCGCTGCCCTTCGGCATCGCCCCCACCGGCTTCACCCGCCTCATGCAGACCGAGGGCGAAGAAGCCGGGGCCGGGGCGGCGGGCGCGGCCGGCATCCCCTTCACCCTGTCCACCCTGGGCACCACCACCATCGAAGGCGTCAAGGCCGCCAACCCCACCGGCCGCAACTGGTTCCAGCTCTACGTCATGCGCAAGCGCGAGATCTCCTACGGCCTCGTCGAACGCGCCGCCGCCGCCGGGTTCGACACCCTCATGTTCACCGTCGACACCCCCGTCGCCGGGGCCCGGTTGCGCGACAAGCGCAACGGGTTCTCCATCCCCCCGCAGCTGACCGTCTCCACCGTCCTGGACACCGCCACCCACCCGGCGTGGTGGTTCGACTTCCTCACCACCCGCAAGCTGGAGTTCGCCTCCCTCACCGAGACCGGCGGCACGGTCGGCGAACTGCTCGACTACGCCATGGACCCCACCATCGACTACGCCGACCTCGCCGAGATCCGCGCGATGTGGCCCGGCAAGCTCGTCGTCAA
>NZ_PVZF01000050.1 GCF_003002055.1 Kineococcus rhizosphaerae | reverse complement strand
CGCCGCAGGCAAAGCGGTCTGGGCCGATTGACCCCCATCGAGTACGAGACCATCATGACCACATCGGTCGCCCTGACCGCGTGACGTAGCTGTCATAGATCAGTGCAGCAGACCCCAGCTTCCGTACGCCTGGGAGGTTTGTACTCGCTGCAGCGACTGGCCCTCTCAACGCAATCCGCGACCAAGGACGCCCCAGAGTTAGAACCAACGTTGGACAGGCTGCCGGTCATCTTGGACATCATCTGCGCCTACCTTCGCCAGCCGTTTCACCACCCAGCCCACGACTGGAACCCGGCCGCCGAACAAGACGACATCGCGGCAGATTCGCCGCCCCGCGCGTGGTGGCCCGAGAACCAGAAGGAACGCGACGAGCGCGACGCTGAACGGGAAGTCAGACGCACCGCCGTCCGCCTGATCGCCACGCTGCTCCCTACGGCCACCGCAACGGCGCCGGGGCCCACTTCACAGCACTCCGAACGTGCACCGCTGGGGATCAACTTGGACGGCGCGATGCTCGACGAACTTGACCTAACCGGCCGGCGCACAGGCCAGCTTCAGCTGACGGGCGCGTACATCGCTGGTGGCCTCCGGCTGGGCGGCGGCACGTACATCGCTGGTGGCCTCCGGCTCGGCGAGGGCACGCACATCGTAGGTGGCCTCCTGCTGGGCGAGGGCACGCACATCGTAGGTGGCCTCCTGCTGGGCGAGGGCGCGGACATCGGCTGGCCTCTGGCTGGGCGAGGGCGCGCACATCGTCGCCGGCCTCTGGCTGTCCCAGGGCGCGCATATTGACGAATCCCTCAGACTGGAGAAGGGCGCGTATATTAGCAACACTCTCGAGCTGCGCGAGGGCGCTTACATCAACGGCACCCTCTTGCTGCGCGAGGGCGCGCGCATCACCGGCGGCCTTTCGATGAGTGAGGGCGCGTACATCGCTGGCGTCCTGCGGCTGGAGAATGGCGCGTACATCGACGAGGGCATCTCGCTGGGCGAAGGCGCGCACATCGACAGAGGCCTCTGGCTGGGCGAAGGTACGCACATCGACGGCGACCTCGAACTGGGCGAGAGAGCGCATATCGACAGCCTCCTCCAGCTGGGTAAGGGCACACGCATCAATGGCACCCTCACACTGGGCTGGGACGCCAGGCTACCCCCGGTTAATTTGCACCCCGGCAGCCTTGTTGCGAGCAAGTGGTTCGCCGACGCAGGCGTGACAGTAAGCCAGTCGCCCGATGCAATATGACAGGCCTGAGCGAGGAGGAGCAGGTGGCCTCAACGCCGGGACGGAACCACCGGACGGTGCCTGCCATTGTGGTGTACAGCGCCGTCCAGTGGGGGCGAGGAGTACCGACAGGTGCAAGAAGTAGCTGCAATCTAACGATCATCAGCTGATGAGTGTCGATGAGCGAGAACGCCGTAGTGCGGCTGCTGCCCCAGGACCCGCGCGACATGGTCCCCTCCGCGGTCCGGGGCCTAAACCGTCCTCGCTGAGGTCAGCGCGGTCCCCCCTCAGTCATGCAGCGCCCTGCGCGGGAGTCGATGCAGGCGATGGTGTGGGTGCTGCCCGCCGCCGTGGGGGCATCGAGGACGAGCCCAGCAGCGCACAGGCCGCGAGGATCACCGATGCTGTTCTCGTGGACTTCGACCTGGACGCCTCAGCCACAGCCGTTAAAGCGTGGAGCCAGATCCGGCTGCCGTTCAAGCCCCGCGACCAGGATCAGGTGAGATACCTCCAGAAGCTGAAGGAAGCGATAGCTGCCCTGGATCCCCACACCGGGCAGGCGTTGCTGGCTGAGTACCTCAGCCCGGATCACGCCTTCGTGGACGTGGAGAACGTCCTGCTCTACAACGTCGGGACGGCTGTCTTCGCTCCTGTCGTCGCGGCAGGGATCACCTGCCGGCGGGGGCGCGCCCCCGATGAGCACCACCACGTCAGCTACCGCGTCGTGCCGTCTCCTCCTGAGCCCGGCGGCGGGCCGTTGATCGGCCAGGTCGCAGCCGACCTTGAGACTGCGCTACCCAAGACCGCCGGACAGTGGTGGGCGGCCCTGCGCGAATCCGCCATCACCCCGCAGCCCTGCCACCCACCCGCGAGCAGCGCCCCCGCTTTCACCGTGGACGTCACCCTCACCAGCCCGGACCCGACGCGAGTACGCCTGCCCGGGCTGCTCAAGTCGCTGCTGGATGGGCTGATTAGCTGCTTTCACACTCACGACAGCACGAACGCGGCCGTGCTGCAGCAGCGGCTGGCGGCCTCTGGTCTGCCTGCCCACGGATGGGACCTGCTGATGGACGACACCACGAACAGACTGGGGACCCGTCCCCTCCTACGGCCCCACGGCGAGAGCATCGCGTGGAATCCGGCCGACGAGCGGTGCGAAGCCTTCCGAGTGGCTGTCCAGGCAGGCTCATCGTGGTCCCTCGCCGCCCAGCTGCGCGAGCACGCGCCGTAAGCGACAGCGTCCCTAGCTGCCGGCGAACCCGGAGCACGCTGAGCAAGGCGCCCCCCGCATACCGTTGGGCGGACTTAGTGACTGTTTCAGATGTGGGTCTTGGTAGGGCATGCTGCTGAGGTGGCTGGCGATCGTGAGGCGTATCCCTCTGACCTCAGCGATGCGGAGTGGGAGCTCATCGAGCCGCTGCTACCCAAGCAGGGCCGGATGGGTAGACCGCGCCAAGACCTG
>NZ_PVZF01000049.1 GCF_003002055.1 Kineococcus rhizosphaerae | reverse complement strand
GTTGGCGAGTGCGGCGGTCGCCATGGTTGAGATTGCCTACACGCGGATGATGCTGCGCCGGTTGACCAGGCCGGCGCAGCCCTCACCGCACATCTGAAACAGTCACTCAGATGATGAAGGTGGACACCGCAGCCGTCAGGCGGCCCGCCGTCGAGGCAAGATCGTCTGCGGCCTGGCGCACCCGGGCTATGCGTTCGTTGTCATCCCTTGTTGCGGCGGCGACGGCATCGATCGATTGCGCGATCTGCTGCGAACTTGAGGCGGCGTCAACGACACTGCGCGTCATCTCAGCTGTCGTGGCCGACTGTTCTTCGACGGCCGCCGCGATCGTGTTCTGGTAGTCGTCGATTTGGGCGATAACAGCGGTAATCTCTTCGATCGAAAGCACCGCTCCAGCCGTCCCCCGCTGAATGGCCGTGACCTTCCTAGCAATGTCCTCCGTCGCCGTGGCGGTGAGGCGTGCGAGTTCTTTGACCTCACTTGCAACAACGGCAAAACCTTTGCCGGATTCACCCGCCCGTGCCGCCTCGATGGTGGCGTTGAGAGCCAGCAGGTTCGTCTGTTCTGCGATCGCAGTGATGGTCTTGACGACGCTGGCGATCTCCGCCGAGGCCGATCCCAGCGCGCTTACCGACTCGCTGGTGCGGGCGGCGGCGGCGACTGCCTCGCGAGCCACTGCGGCGGCGGAAGAGGTGTCACCGGAGATGCTGAGGATCGAGACACCCATCTCCTCTGCCCCCGCAGCGACGGTCTGCACGCTGGCGGACACCTCACCGGCGGAGCGTGAGACGCTAGAAGTTTGACTGGTAGCCTCGCGATTTCCCTCGACAAGTTCCCTGGCGCTTCCGAGAAGAAGTTTCGCCGTGCGGGAGACCTCGTCGGTACTCTCAGCGACCCGGCCCACCGTGGTCCGCACTGAGGCCACCGCGGAGGCCAAGGCCAAACCAACAGCAGTGAGCTCGTCCTTACCTGTGACGGCCGGAATCACACTGAGGTCGCCTGCAGCGACAGCGCGCAGGTCGTTTACCGCTTCGTGCAGCGGACGGACGATACTGCGTGTCAGAACCCGGACAAGGACTGCCAGCAGCGCGAGGACCCCGATGAGAGCCGCGACAAGCATAGTTTTAGCGCGTCGCACCGAGGCCTTGGACTGCTCAGCGACGACAGCGCTACGGGCTTCAACGGCGGCCGAGAGTTTCTGACTCAAAGAGATGAGCTCGTCGTAGCTGACGTAGCCGGTGGCGATGAGGATCTGCTCGGCTCCCGTGACGTCACCAGCGCGATACGCGTTGAAGGCCTGGACGTCGGTGTCGAGATAGTCCTTCCACTTGTTTTTTAGCTGGTCGTGGACTGCGCGCTCTTCGGCGTTCATGAGCGACACCGGTGCCGTCTCGAAACTTTTCAGCAGAGTCGCCTTGTCGGCGACGAAGACTTTTCGGCTCTCGCCGTCTGTATCGGAGGCGGCCGAGGTCCCGTAGACCCGGATCTCCCACATTGCCGACGATTGCCACGCCCCCAGGTCAGCCGTCCAGTATCGCAGCTGATCAGCGTAGGACCGCACCGTCCCGAGGTCCTTGGTCCGGGACGCCGAGGACTCCAGTCCGGAGATGCCTGCGAAGCCTGTCCCTCCGATAGCCAGTACGAACAGCATGACGACGCCGAACGCGACCGCCAGTCTGCGACCCACTCCGATGCGGCGTATGACGCCCACGCTAGACCCCCTTCAACGGGTTGACTTCCTTGTTATCGGCGCTACCGACGCCGCCTGTAGGTCCGATGTCTGCACTGTTTCGGTTGACTCCCTGACGTGCCCCACCCTTGAGCAGGGGATCCGTGGCTTCTTGCCGTCCGATGGCTCGAAGCCCGACTTGTGCTCGCCAGAGAAGGGTCTGGGTAAGGGGGATCAGGCCCGCCATTGCAGGAAGGTGCGTGAAGTTCAGTGCGGTCGGCGGCGGAATTTGCGCCGGAGACGCGCGGTGGACTCTTCCAGCCGCGCGCCAAGTTCTTTGCTAAGCGGGTTCGGTTCGTCGCAGGAGTGCGCCGCGATGCGGGCCGCGTCCTCAAGCCAGCGACTGACGACTGCTACATCCTGCTCACTAGCCCCAGCTCCCTGCTTGTTAGCCAGCTCGAGGCATCGTACCGCCCGTTGCATCTCAGCCGCTCCATCGCGCACACTTTCGATCAGAGCCGACAGGCTGTCGTGTAAGCTGCACACCGTTCGTCTCCTCCCCTCTGCGATCCTTCGATTCACGAGAACAGCCAGCTAGTGCCGCTTCTGATCGATGGTCAAATGCCCTGCTGAGGCCTATATGGTCTTGCATTGGGGCGTTTGAAACTGCCAGTCAGAAGGTGAATCGGCCCACCAGCGTCTGCAGCTGCGCGGCGCTGCGCGAGACCTCCGCCGCCGTCGTCGCCGTGTGCGAAGCACTCGTCGTCGTCTCCACCGCCGCCGCCGCGATCCCCGAGATGTTCGCCGAGATCTCCTGGCTCCCGGTGGAAACCTCAGTAACGTTACGGACCATCTCCGCCGTGGTCGCCGACTGCTCCTCCACCGCCGCCGCGATCGTGCCCTGCAACCCGTCGATCCGGGAAATCACCTCAGCGATCTGCGCGATCACCTCCGTCGCAGCCGACGCATCAGCTTGGGTGGCGTTGACCTTGGCCACGATCTCCTCCGTGGCCCGCGCGGTCTGCTGCGCCAGTTCCTTGACCTCACCGGCCACCACCGCGAACCCCTTGCCCATCTCCCCCGCCCGCGCGGCCTCGATGGTGGCGTTCAACGCCAACAAGTTCGTCTGCTGAGTGACTGTTTCAGATGTGCGGTGAGGGCTGCGCCGGCCTGGTCAACCGGCGCAGCATCATCCGCGTGTAGGCAATCTCAACCATGGCGACCGCCGCACTCGCCAAC
>NZ_PVZF01000048.1 GCF_003002055.1 Kineococcus rhizosphaerae | reverse complement strand
GTCGCGAACGCCGTGTTCGTCCTGACCGCCGGGGACCTGTCGCACACCACCGGTCTGCACGTCCCCGTCGACGCCGGCGTCGCCGCCGCCTTCCTCCGGTGACCCGTTCGGCACCCGCGACCGACGTGTTCGCTGCGGTCGATCTTGGGGCGACGAGCGGGCGAGTGATCCTCGGCAACGTTGTCGCGGCAGCCAGAGGCACCATCATGGAGATGCGTCACGTCTCCCGCTTCGGCAACGGCCCGGTGCGAACCCGGGACCATCTGCATTGGAACATCCTGGAGCTCTACCGTCAGATCCTCCTGGGCCTGGGCGCCGCGGAGCGACTGGCTCCCGGCCAGATCGCCAGTGTCGGGGTGGACTCCTGGGCGGTGGACTATGCCCTGCTGTCTCACCAGCGCCTGTTGGGTGTGCCGTTCCACTACCGGGACTCCCGCAATGAAGTCGGTGTAGGGGCGGTACACGCCAAGATCAGTGCGAGCGAGCTGTATCAACGCAACGGGCTCCAGCACCTGCCTTTCAACACCCTTTTCCAACTGGCCACCGAAGGGCCCCTGCTCGAAATCGCCGACCGTGTCCTCCTCATCCCCGACCTCATCAACTTCTGGCTGACCGGAGTCTCGGTGGCGGAGCGGACCAACGCCTCGACCACCGGGCTTCTCCATGCCGGCAACCGCGACTGGGACGTGCAGCTGGCACGAACGCTTGGTATCCGACCGCACCTCCTACCGCCCTTGGTGGATCCCGGCGCGCGCGTGGGTCGGATGACCCCGGAGGTCGCCGACACCGTCGGACGTCAACTGAACGTGGTGGCAGTCGGTTCACACGACACCGCCTCTGCCGTGGTCGCCGTCCCCAGTGAGGGGGATGACTTCGCCTATATCTCGTGCGGTACCTGGGGTCTCGTCGGTGTGGAGCTGAAGAACCCCGTCCTAACCGAGGATGCACGAGGGGCGGGATTCACCAACGAGGGCGGGGTCGACGGACGTACCCGGTTCTTGCGCAACGTCATGGGGCTGTGGCTGCTGACTGAATCGCAGCGGACCTGGGACCCCATCGCGACGGACGCCCAGCGCTCCAGCCGACTTTCGGCACTCCTCGACGAGGCAAGTCGGGTACGGAATCCCGTTGCCATCTTTGATGTCGATAATCCTCTATTTTTAGCTCCAGGAGACATCCCCGGCCGCATCCGCAACTGGTGTCGTGCACACGGCGAACCGGTCCCGGCCAGCCCGGCTGAGACCGTGCGCAGCATCATCGAAAGCCTCGCCGCCGCCTTTGCTCAAGCGGTTACCGATGCTGCCCGACTCGCCGACCATGACGTGTCGGTGATCCACCTCGTGGGTGGTGGGTCCCTCAACACCCTGTTGTGTCAGGCGACTGCCGATCGCAGCGGACTGCCGGTGCTGGCCGGCCCGGTCGAGGCCACCGCTATGGGCAATCTGCTCGTGCAGGCACGAGCCGCGGGCCGCCTCGGTGCCGACCTCGCCGATCTCCGAGCCGTGGCGAACCGTTCAGCTGATGTCCTGCGCTACGAACCCCACCACCTCCCCCCTCACCGCTCCCCCATCACCGCTGAGGTTCTCTGATGAAACGACAGATCCCCAACGCCCGTGAGATCCTGGAGCTGGTGAGCTTCAAGAAGCCCGAGCTCGACGGCACCAAGCGCCGCCTGGACGCGGCCCTCACCATCGAGGACCTGCGCCGCATCGCCAAGAAGCGCACCCCCCGCGCCGCCTTCGACTACACCGACGGCTCCGCCGAGGGCGAGATCTCCCTGGCCCGCGCCCGCCAAGCCTTCGCAGACGTGGAGTTCCACCCCTCGATCCTGCACGACGTGTCGAAGGTCGACACCTCCACCACGATCTTCGGCGGCCCCTCCGCCCTGCCCTTCGGCATCGCCCCCACCGGCTTCACCCGCCTCATGCAGACCGAAGGCGAAGAAGCCGGTGCCGGCGCCGCCGGCGCCGCCGGCATCCCCTTCACCCTCTCCACCCTGGGCACCACCACCATCGAACACGTCAAAGCCGCCAACCCCACCGGCCGCAACTGGTTCCAGCTCTACGTCATGCGCAAGCGCGAGATCTCCTACGGCCTGGTCGAACGCGCCGCCGCCGCCGGCTACGACACCCTCATGTTCACCGTCGACACCCCCGTGGCCGGAGCCCGCCTGCGCGACAAGCGCAACGGCTTCTCCATCCCACCCCAGCTCACCGCCCGCACCGTCGCCGACACCGCCACCCACCCCGCCTGGTGGTTCGACTTCCTCACCACCCGCAAGCTGGAGTTCGCCTCCCTCACCCAGACCGGCGGCACCGTCGGCGAACTGCTCGACTACGCCATGGACCCCACCATCGACTACGCCGACCTCGCCGAGATCCGCGCGATGTGGCCCGGCAAGCTCGTCGTCAAAGGCGTCCAGAACGTCCCCGACTCCCGCAAGCTGGCCGACCTCGGCGTCGACGGCATCGTCTTGTCCAACCACGGCGGCCGCCAGCTCGACCGCGCCCCCATCCCCTTCCACCTGCTGCCCGAGGTGGTCAAGGAGGTCGGGGCGGACACCGAGATCGCCCTGGACACCGGCATCATGAACGGCGCCGACATCGTCGCCGCCCTCGCCCTGGGCGCGAGGTTCACGTTGATCGGCCGCGCCTACCTGTACGGCCTCATGGCCGGTGGCCGCCAAGGCGTCGACCGCGCCATCCAGATCCTCACCGACCAGGTCGTGCGGACGATGAAACTCCTCGAGGTCGCGAACGTCGAGGAACTCGAACCCCGACACGTCACCCAGCTGGAACGATTGGCTCCGCGCGCGCGAGATTGAGAGGATCTCAGGACGGACTCAACCGGTCGTCGCAACACCTCGATCGTGGAGGCGTTGAATGGTGTGGGGCAGTCGACAGCAGCAGCGGGTACGGGCCTACCGGGG
>NZ_PVZF01000047.1 GCF_003002055.1 Kineococcus rhizosphaerae | reverse complement strand
AGGAAGGCGGCGGCGACGCCGGCGTCGACGGGGACGTGCAGACCGGTGGTGTGCGACAGGTCCCCGGCGGTCAGGACGAACACGGCGTTCGCGACGTGCTCGGGTAGGACCTCGCGCTTGAGCAGGGTCCGCTGGGCGTAGAACTTGCCGAGGTCGTCCTCGGCGATGCCGTAGGTCTTGGCGCGTTGCGCGCCCCAGCCGCCGGCGAAGATGCCCGAGCCGCGCACGACGCCGTCGGGGTTGACGCCGTTGACCTTGATGCCGTGCTCGCCGAGTTCGGCGGCCAGCAGCCGGACCTGGTGGGCCTGGTCGGCCTTGACCGCGGAGTAGGCGATGTTGTTCGGGCCGGCGAACACGGAGTTCTTGGAGGCGATGTAGACGATGTCCCCACCCAGGCCCTGGGCGATCAGGACGCGGGCCGCGGCCTGGGAGACGAGGAAGGAGCCCTTGGCCATGACGTCGTGCTGCAGGTCCCAGTCGCGCTCGGTGGTCTCCAGCAGCGGTTTGGAGATCGACAGGCCGGCGTTGTTGACGACGAGGTCCAGGCCGCCGAAGGCCAGGACGGCCTCGTCGATCGCGGCGCGGACGGCGTCGGGGTTGGACACGTCGGCGGCGACGCCGACGGCCACGTCGGTGCTGCCCAGTCCATCGGCGATCTCCTGGGCCGCGGCCTGCGCCTTGGCCAGGTCGAGGTCGGCGATGACGACGGCGGCGCCCTCGGCGGCCAGGCGGGTGGCGATGGCCTTGCCGATGCCGGAGGCGGCGCCGGTGACCAGGGCGATGCGGGTGGCCAGCGGCTTGGGCTTCGGCATCCGCGCCAGCTTGGCTTCTTCCAGGGCCCAGTACTCGATGCGGAACTTCTCGGCCTCGTCGATGGGGGCGTAGGTGGAGACGCCTTCGGCGCCGCGCATGACGTTGACGGCGTTGACGTAGAACTCACCCGCGACCCGCGCGGTCTGGGCGTCCTTGCCGTAGGAGAACATCCCCACGCCCGGGACCAGGACGATGAGCGGGTCCGCACCGCGGATCGCGGGGGAGTCCTGCTCGGCGTGGCGGTCGTAGTAGGCCCGGTAGTCCGTGCGGTAGGCCTCGTGCAATTCCTTCAGCCGCTCGACCTGCTCCTCGACCGTGGCGGTGGGCGGCAGGTCCAGCACGAGCGGTTTGACCTTGGTGCGCAGGAAGTGGTCCGGGCAGGACGTGCCGAGCGCGGCCAGGCGCGGGTGCTCGGTGCGGGACAGGAACTCCAGGACCACGTCGGCGTCGCTGAAGTGCCCGATCTGCGGCCTGTCGTGCGAGGCCAGGCCGCGGATCACGGGGGCCAGGGCGGCGGCGCGGGCGCGGCGTTCGGCCTCGGGCAGGGGGCTGAACCCGTCCAGGACGGGCCCGAAGGGCTCGGGAACGGAGTTCTCCCGCAGGTACGCCTCGGCGGTCTCGATGATCCACCGGGAGTTCGCCTCGGCCGCCTCGCTGGTGTCGCCCCAGGCGGTGATGCCGTGCCCGCCGAGGATGGTGCCGACGGCCTGCGGGTTGGCTTCCTCGATCGCGGCGATGTCCAGGCCGAGCTGGAAGCCGGGACGGCGCCAGGGGACCCAGACGACCTTGTCGCCGAAGACCTGCTCGGTGAGCTTCTCCCCGTCGGCGGCGCACGCGATGGCGATGCCGGCGTCGGGGTGCAGGTGGTCGACGTGGGCGGCCTCGACCAGGGCGTGCATGGCGGTGTCGATCGAGGGTGCCGCACCTCCCTTGCCGTGCAGGCAGTAGTCGAATGCGGCGACCATCTCGTCCTCGCGCTCCACCCCGGGGTACACGTCCTTCAGCGCGCGGACGCGGTCCAGGCGCAGGACGGCCAGGCCCTTCTCGGTCAGGGTGCCCAGGTCGCCGCCGGAGCCCTTGACCCACAGCAGGTCGACGTCGGTGCCGGTGACGGGATCGGTGGCGGAGCCCTTGGCGGAGGTGTTGCCGCCGGCGTAGTTGGTGAACCGCGGATCGGCGCCCAGAGCGTTCGACCGCGCGATCAACTGCTCGACGGTGCGGTTCTCGGGTGTGGTGTTCATGCTCCCCATCCGGCCTGGGTGCCGCCGACGCGTTCGGCGGCGACCTGCTCGGCGTACCCGGACCGCTTGAACGCCGCCATCGGGTCGGGGTCCAGGCCCATCGACTCACGCAGCTCGGCCAGCAGCGGGCGCACGTCGGTGTGGAAGGCGTCCATGAACACGTCGTTGGCGCCCAGGACGTCCCCGGCCTGCTGCGCGGCCGTGAGCGCGTCGCGGTCGACGAGCAGCGCCTTGGCGGTGGCCTGCTGGACGTTGGTGACCGAGCGGATCTGGCCGCCGATCTTCGCCTCGACGTTGTGGCACTGGTCCAGCATGAAGTTCACCCCCCGCCCGGCCGGGTCCCAGCCGGCATCGGCAGGGGTGCCGGGCCGCAACGCGTCGGCGCGGACGATCTCGTACATGATCCGGAACAGCTGGAACGGATCGGCGGCCCCGGCCATCAGGTCGTCGTCGGCGTAGAAGCGGGAGTTGAAGTCGAACGCCCCCAGCCGTCCGGCGCGGATCAGTTGCACGACGATGAACTCGATGTTGGTGCCCGGGGCGTGGTGGCCGGTGTCCAGGACCACCTTGGCCCGCTCGCCCAGGGCCAGGCAGTGCAGCAGGGAGGTGCCCCAGTCCGGGACGTCGGTGGCGTAGAACGCCGGCTCGAAGAACTTGTACTCCAGCACCAGGCGCATGTCGTCGTCCAGCAGGGCGTAGACGCGCTGCAGGGACTCCGCGAGGCGGTCCTGGCGGGCGGACAGGTCGTCCTGGCCGGGGTAGTTGGTGCCGTCGGGCAGCCAGAGCTTGAGCTCCTTGGAGCCGGTGGCGTGCATGACCTCGACGCACTCGGCGTGGTGGGCCACGGCCTTGTCCCGCACGCGGGCGTCGGGATGGGTCAGGGAGCCGAACTTGTAGTCGTCGTCCTGGAAGAGGTTGGCGTTGACCATGCCGATCGTGACGCCCAGGTCGGCGGCGTGGGCGGCGAGCTTGCCGTAGTCCTCCACCAGGTCCCACGGGATGTGCAGCGAGAC
>NZ_PVZF01000046.1 GCF_003002055.1 Kineococcus rhizosphaerae | reverse complement strand
GAAGTGTTCCCACGCTCACCGACGCTGCCGTGCCTCACCCCTCTGACCGCCAGACCCGAACGGGTGGGGCACCAACTTCAGCCGTAGATCACTAGCGGGTGAGTCCTCTGGCACGGGGGCCCGCCCGACCTTGCTACGAGCATTCCTGGAGGACCTGTGAGGCCCATCAGTTCCCCGCCGTCTCAGGGCGGCGCAGCTTCCACCGCCCGACCGAAACGACACCGGCGTTCCGCGGCAGCCGCGACCATCCTGTGCGGCCTGCTCGTGACCAGCACGTCCGGCGCAGCGCACGCGGCCTCGCCGTCGTCGAGCCCCACCTCTTCCAGCGACAGCACCTCGAGCGACTGGCTCCACGTGTCCTGGAGCGGTCAAGACGCCCAGACCGTGGTGACAACTACTGGCATGCCCGGAGGGGGCACCGCGGTCCGCGCCTTCGAGAAGCCCGCGCCAGGGCAGACGAAGGGCCAGGACCGGAACCTCACGTTCACCGTCGACGGCGAGGCTGTCGCCAGCCGGGTCGCTGAGTTGAAGGACGGCGGGATGGTCCCGGCCGCCGACTCCGACCTGCACGCAAAGACCTCCGGGGGCAGGACCACCCTCACCTTCAAGGCCATCGGCCAGGAGCAGACGTTCGCGTTCCTACCCACCGACCCACCCGAGGCCGCTGACCCCAAAGACCAGGACGACGTCGACCACTGGTGGAACAAGGTCTTGAACTGGATCACCGGCGACGACGACGATGACAGCAGCGACAGCTCGTCGTCTTCCTCGAGCTCGACCTCCAGCTCGACCTCCAGCTCGACCTCGGACTCCACACCGACGGGGTCCTCGACCGCCAGCGGCAAGCCCACCGGACAACCGACGGGGGAGCCGACGGGGGAGCCGACGACATCCCCGACCCCCACCTCCTCAAGCACCTCCTCGCGCACGTCCTCGAGTGCATCGTCGAGTCGTGGCGGCTCGGGCGGGACATGCGTGGTCACCCAGCAGGACAGTGACTCCGTTTCGCCGGCCTCGGACGAAGACGACGCCACCAGCAGCTCGGCCGCCCCGAACGAGGACGGGCAGGGCGGTCAGGCGACGTTCAGCAAGGAAGTCCAGGAACGCGCCGCCGCCGCGGCCTCCGAATGCGGTGAGGGCCCGACCGCCACCAGCTCCTCGGGTAGCCCCTTGAACGGGTCGTCGAACGGGTCGATCGCTGGCCTGAAATCCGGGGACTGGCTCTCGGGTGCCTCCGGGGACACTTCCGGCATCGCCAAGCTGCGCGGGTCTGACGTCGAGGTCGCGACCACCTGGGCCGATGGCCCCAGCGTGAACATCAGCATCCCGCAGCTGCAGGACGGCGGGGAGTACGCCAAGGACCGCTGGAACAAGTCGCTTATCGTCGCCGTCGCGCCGTTCACTGACGGCGGGTCCTGGGCCCAGGCCGCCTCCGGTGCCTACGACGAGGACTGGACCAAGCAGCTGCAGAACTTCAAGAAAGGCTGGGGCGGCCGTGACGGCACCCTGTTCGAGGAGTGGGGTCACGAGATGAACGGCAACTGGTACGCCTGGCAGGTCCAGGCCGGCCAGGAAGGCGACTACCTCGCCGCGTGGGACCGCTACGCCAAGCTGAAGGCGTCGATCTTTCCCGACATCGTGCTCACCCAGACCTTCAACCGTGAAAGCGCCGGCTACGACGGCAACAGCTTGGACCTGATCGCCAAGGGCAAGATCGGCGCCCTCGGGGTGGACTACTACAACCAGTTCCCTTACGTCGGGGACGCCGCGGCGTTCCAGGCCAGCCTCAACGAGCGTGACGGTGGCGGTGGGGCGAAGGGCTTCGGTGCCTGGCTGGACACCGCCAAGGGCGTCGGTCTGCCGCTGATCGTGCCGGAGTGGGACGGCAACGCCGACCAGGGCGACAGCCCGGCCTTCATCGAGGGCATGCACGAGCAGTTCGCTACCCACGCCGGCCCCGGCGCCGGACAGGTTGCGGCCGAGTGCCTGTTCGAGATCGACAAGGACGGCGGCCGCTGGCAGCTGGCCAACTCCGGGACCCGGATGCCGCTGTCCGCGAAGGCGTACGCCGACAGCTTCTGATCCGGCGGTACCGATCGCAGAACGGCGGAGCGGGGTGTGGGGTCAATAAACCCACACCCCGCCCTTCGTCTTGCTTGCACCCCGCGTTCTCAGGGCTTCGGTGCACCTGAACGCATCCTCGGATTCAGCCACTTCACCTCGTGAACGGACTCCTCACCGTGACCCCTGCCCGCGAATCAACCTGGACTGTGCCGGTGGTGCAGCGCCGGGCGCGGCCGCAGCATGGCCCTGGCCCTTGCCCTTACAACTGATTTCACTATGAGTCGCGGATCGATTGAGGTTGTCGCAGCCTTGACGGCATGGCCGACGAGGTGGTGCGGGAACGGGTCGCGGAGCTGGTGCCGGACGGGCTGTGGCAGCGGGTACCACCCCTACTACCGCAGCGTCCACCGCGCCGGTTCCGCCTGTCAAGGCCCGGGTTTGATGGAGACCTCCAAGCAACGCCCCCAAGAGGAGGATGGTCTGCATGGCTGCGCCCAGGAAGTACCCCGACGAGCTGCGTGAGCGCGCAATCCGGATGGCGATCGAGGCCCGCCGAGACCCCGCCACCCGCACCGGGGCGGTGAAGCGCATCGGTGGCCAGCTCGGCATCAACCCCGACACCCTGCGCAACTGGGTCTCCCAAGCCGAGGTCGATGCCGGCAACCGACCCGGGACGACCACCACCGATGCAGCCCGTCTGGCCGAGCTGGAGAAGGAAAACCGCGAGCTGCGACGGGCGAATGCGATCTTGCGGTCGGCCTCGGCTTTCTTCGCGGCGGAGCTCGACCGCCCCTCCCGCTGAGCACCCGCTACATCGACGAACACAAGGAAGAGTTCGGGGTCGAGCCGATCTGCAGGGAACTGCAGGTCGCCCCCAGCACCTACTACGCCACCCGCACGCGACCACCTTCGGTCCGCGCGGTCAGCGACCAGGCCGCGCTGGTCGAAATCGATGAGGTCCACGCCGAGAACCTCCGCATCTACGGGGCGCGGAAGCTGCACGCAGCTATCAACCGCCGCCGCGCCCAGCGCTGCCCACCAGGTCAAACACCGCCCCGCATCGCCCGCTGCACCGTCGAGCGCCTGATGCGCTCAGCCGGATTGCATGGTCTACGCCGCAACGGTAAACCGCCTCGGACCACGACGCCGACCACGCCTGATCACCGACCAGATCTGGTGCAGCGGAGGTTCTGTGCCGATCGGCCGGACCGTTTGTGGGTCGCCGACATCACCTACATCCGCACCTGCACCGGGTGGGTGTACGCCGCCTTCGTCCAAGACGTCTGCACCCGCCGGATCGTGGGCTGGCAGGTCGCTGACCACCTGCGCACCGAACTGGCTCTGGACGCGCTGCAGATGGCGTTCTGGAGCCGTCGTCGTGAAGGTGCCGATCTGACCGGGTTGAAGCACCACTCGGATAAAGGAATTCAGGACGGACTCAACCGGTCGTCGCAACACCGGCCTGATTCAAGAACTGTAGCTGCTCCTCGAACACCTCCGCAGGTGTCCTCCAGCCGAGCACTTT
>NZ_PVZF01000045.1 GCF_003002055.1 Kineococcus rhizosphaerae | reverse complement strand
CGGTCGAGGCTGAGGCCGCCCACTACGCTTACCTCAACGACTCCATCCCGGAGTCGTGTCCCACATGAAGACGGCAGAGAAGCCGTGACGCTTCATCGTTCTTCCCGACGCTGTTGGCCCCGCGCCGGCGCATCGACCGGGCCCTGCACGCGGTGGTGATGGAGGCCTACGTCCACGGCGTCTCGACGAGGAAAGTGGCTCTTCGGATCTACGGGTGGGAAGGACGGGCTGACTTGCTGTCCAGCGCTCAGGCCCGCAGCGAGACCATCCGCTTACACAACTGCCCGGTGACGGTCCGGTCCCCGCGGAACCTGGGCAGCGGTGGGGTCGGACGCTGCATCCCCTTGAGCGGGTGCTACGCCGTCGCACTCGATCGTGTGAGTCGCGCTGGGCCGCTCCGGTACAGCATTGCCGTCAGGGCAGCCCCCGCCGCAAAGACGGCGGCGGCGACCCAGAAGACGACGTGATCGCTGTAGAGGGTGGCCAGTACCTGGTCCGAGGCCGCTCCCGATGCTCCGCCGCGCGCATCGAGGTAGCTGTCGATCGCTGAGGCCGAGATGGAGGTGAACACGGCGAGACCGACCGCTCCGCCGATCTGCTGGATGGTGCTGACGGTGGCGGACGCGACTCCGGTGTCCTGGGCTTCCAATTTCGAGGTCGCCACGTTCTGTGCGCAGGAGAAGATGCACCCGAATCCCAGTCCCAGCAGCAGCAGGGACGGCAGGACGTGCGTGGTGTATTCGGAGTGGGCTCCGATGCGGGTGAGCAGTGCCAGCGAGGTCGCGGCTAGGAGACAGCCGGCAGGAACGAGTGGGCGCGGACCGGTGCGCGGGAGCAACAGCGAACCTGAGATTGCCGAGCCGACGATCAGCATGGCCACCATGGGTGTGAACGCCAGACCGGACCTCAACGGCGAGAAGCCCAGGGTTTCCTGCAGGTAGTAGGTCAAGAACAGGAACAGCGCGAACGAGCCGATCCCGGCGAACCCGATGGCCAGCAACGAGGCGCCGCGGTCGCGGTCGAGGATGACGCGCAGAGGCAGCAAGGGATGCCCGGTGATTCCCTGTCGGATGACGAATCCGATGATCGCCGCGAGACCGGCGAGGGTGGGGATCATCGTGTCGGTGCTACGCCAGCCGTGGTCGGCGGCGTGTGTCAGTCCGTACACCAGGCCGAACAACCCGGCGGCGATCAACGCTGCACTCGCTGCGTCCAGTGATGCCTTGCGGCTGCTGGCAGGGCGGTCGTCGACGAACACCAGGGCGCCCAGGAAGGCGACGGCAGCGATGAAGAGGTTAATGTAGAGGCACCAGCGCCAGGACAGGGCGTCGGTGAGGAGTCCGCCGAGGATAAGACCGACCACACCTCCCATGCCGGAGACGGCGCCGAAGACGGCGAAGGCTCGCCCGTGCTGGGCGGGGTCGTCGGCGAACGTCACCGACACCAGCGAGAGTGCTGCGGGTGCGAGAGCGGCGGCGAAGACACCTTGGGCAATGCGGGCCGCCAGGAGCATGGTGAAGCCGTTCGCGGCGCCACCGACGGCCGACGCCGAGGCGAACCCGATAAGGCCGATGAGGAACAGGCGTTTGCGACCGAAGCGGTCCGAGAGTCGTCCTCCCAGCAGCAGGAGGCTGGCGAAGGCGAGGGCATAGCCGTTGACGACCCAGGCCCGGTTCTCGGCGGAGAAGGCCAGGTCCTGCTGCGCGCTGGGCAGGGCGATGTTGACGATGGTGCCATCAAGGACGTCCATCAGCTGGGCCAGGCTCAGCACGATGAGGGCGACCCAGCGGCGGCGTCCGCTTCCTGCGGGTCGTAGAGCCCGGTGGTTTGCGCGTCCTGGGGTGCTCACGGTGGTCTGGTCCGGGAAATCCACGATCGTCCTGTCCGTCGGTGTCGGTGTCGATATGGGTGTCCGGCTCAGGTCACGTCAGTTCAGAGCGGTGTGCATCGATGTAGTCGGCCATGGCGAGAGCGGGACGGCCGATCAGATCGGTCAGGTCCGTGGAGTAGACCCGCACGTCGTCCAGGCCGCGGCGGACGATTCGCGCCAGCTGGTCCACCGCCCCGTGCGCCTCGCGGTGGGGAACTCGTTTCGCGCGGAGGGCGAGGTAGAGAGCGGGCGCGGGAATGTGCAGGTAGCGGACTCGTCGGTCCAACCGCTCGGTGATCATGGTGGCGACCTGCGGGAACGACAGTGGCTGGGTCCCGGTCAGCAGGTAGTTGCGTCCGTCCGCACCAGGGCCGCCTTGCCGGCCGCGGTCGATCAGGACGCGTTCAGCGGCGGCGGCGATGTCAGTACTGTCGATCCAGGTCGTCGCGCCGTGGCCGCTGGTGCCGGGCAGCACCCCGCGTCGGATCGCGGGGGCCAGCTGCAAGAGCCCTCCCATGAAGGCGCTGGGTCGCAGGACGGTCCAGGCCAACCCGCTCTTGGCGAGGTAGCGGTCCGCACGTCCGTGGGCTGCGGCCCACGGCAACGGGGATTGCGGGTTCGCGTCGGCTGCGGAGACCTTGACGATGTGGCGAACGTCGAGGTCGCAGGCGGTGTCGATGGTCTGCCGGCTGTGCGCGTAGAGGGCGGGGGTGAAGGGTGGGACGAGGACGAGCTGCTCGCAGCCCTCCATTGCAGCGCGGACGCTGGCTGGATCGGCAAAATCCCCGTGGACGGCTGCGATCCCGCGGCGGCGGAAGGCCTCGAGCTGCTGGGGGCTCCGGCACATCACCCGGAACGGCAGGTCACTTGAGGCGAGCAGTGTGGTCAGGGCGCCGCCGATCGCGCCGGTGGCTCCGGTCACCAGAGTCATGGAGGTCTCGGGGTGGTTCGAGGGGTTGGACGTCATGTGGTCGTCTCCTGCTCATTCGCGAGGGCGGTCGGTCCTGGCGAAGGGCGTCGGTGGTCCACCATGGGTGGACACGCATCAATTATCTTGATGATCCATTACCTTGACGATTGAGAGAATAGACGTGGCGAACGAAGCCGGCAACCCGCGCGCCGAGGTGGTGCGTTTGACCCAACGGCTCGTCGCCGAGGCGGAGGAGGTTGCGCACGCCTTCGTCCTGCGGCAAGGGATGCACTCCACCGACGTGGACGCGCTCTTGCGGGTGATGGCCACCGAGGGCCGCGGCGAGGCGATGACCGCGGGCGCCCTCGGGCGCGAGCTGCGCCTGAGCACTGGCGCGATCACGGCGGTCGTGGACCGCCTCGAGAAGAGCGGGGCCTTGGTCCGGGTCCGCGACGGCGGGGACCGCCGCAAGGTGCTGGTGGAGACCACGTCACGCGGCCGGGCCTTGGCCGAGGAATACTCCGGACCCGTCCGAGCTCGGATCGATGAGGTGCTGGATCAGTTCAGCGCCGGACAGCTCGACGTCGTCAGTCGATACCTGGCAGCGGCTGCCGATGCCATGGCGGCGCACCGTCGTCACTTGATGTCCGCGGTGCAGACACTCGACGCGCGCACCCGTGACCCGAGAAAGCCCTAGATCGAGATCACGAGTACTGACCGGGTCCGTTCGCGAGACGTGGCGAGAACCTGAACCGTCCGAGTACCGTCATCGAGAACGGCGGCTGATCCGTATCCCGCGGAACCGATCACATGGCTCGGTCCAGCAGAGGCGATGGGGTGCGGTGATTGATCTCAATCTCGAGGCCGTCACCAAGAGGGCAGTAGAACGCCGTCCATGTCGCGCCCAGGACCTCGAAACCACTGCTGATCTTCCCCGGTTCGTACCCGGCGTCGAGCAGTTCGGTGTGCTTCTCACGCACGGCGTCGGCTGTGTCCTGTCTCAGTGACTGTTTCAGATGTGCGGTGAGGGCTGCGCCGGCCTGGTCAACCGGCGCAGCATCATCCGCGTGTAGGCAATCTCAACCATGGCGACCGCCGCACTCGCCAAC
>NZ_PVZF01000044.1 GCF_003002055.1 Kineococcus rhizosphaerae | reverse complement strand
CGGTCGAGGCTGAGGCCGCCCACTACGCTTACCTCAACGACTCCATCCCGGAGTCGTGTCCCACATGAAGACGGCAGAGAAGCCGTGACGCTTCACTGTGGTTGTAGCGTCCGCGCCGGTTGCGCCGCGAACGTGACTGCTGCGCAGGCGAAACTCTTTCGGCCCGCAGGTGCACGTTCTGGCCCACCGCCAGCGGCGTACCCGTATCACGTCCGCGAGCTCCCGCCACGCGCAGATCCGTCAGAGTGAGCACCAGTTCACCTGCCGAGGACATGCGCGTCCCGGTCACCGTCGCGCGCAGCGCCGTTCCCCGCAGGGTTCCCGCCGCACGGGTGCTGGCCATGCCGACCTCACCCCCGCCCACCGGCAACGTGTCCTCGTCCGCTCCTGCGCTCTCTGCGGTGTCCGTTGCCGTGTCCGTTGCCGTGTCCGTCGCGACGACTGCGGTAGCGGCAGCGGCCCAACCTTCCACGACCGCATCGACGCGCAGGCGGCACACCAGGCGGTCAGCGACCACCTCGGCCTCACCGTCCAGCAGCCAGCTGATGCGGCCGGTGACTACCGAGCCCTCGAACCGCGCGCGGTCGGCCACCAGGGGATCGTCCAGCACCTGCGAGGCGAACAGTTCCGTCGCATCGCAGCGCGTCGCCAGCCCGAGCGCGGCCTCGGTGCGGGTGTCGTGACGGCGGAAGTCCCACCCACCGCTGAGGCGGGTCAGGTGGTAGGCCCAGGACCGTTCATCGGCCTCGGCTGCGGCTTCCAGTCCCGGAAGCGTCTGGCCGGCAGCGGTGACTTCGGCCAGCGTCAGCAGCGCCGCCCCATGGCCGGCAGACGCCGGGACGCCAAGCCAGTGCCGCCACGTGTCCAGGTGCCGGTCCGCGGTCGGGGCCGCACCGGGGTACCAGCGGGCTGCGCACGCTGCGACGACGTTGAGCACTGCCGCGCTGCCGGGGTGTTCAGCCCGCTGCAACCACCAGGCCAGCACACTGGCCTGCGCGTCCCAGCGCCCACCGCGCGCCGTCGCCGTCAGTACCCGCTGCAGACGGCCCAAGGTGGCCGCATCGGCCACCACCAGCGTCCGGAACGGTTCGGACACGTCCTGCGCGCTCGCCCCCGCCGATGACGTCGTGGACGACGTCCTGACGGTCGCGCCCCCCGACGGTCCCGAGCCTGCGGTGTACGCGGACAGGTCGACGGTTTCCCCGATCCCTAGGGCCGCGAGCGCCGAGAGGGCGTCGGGGCCGTGGCCGGTGGCAGTGCGCACGGCGGCGTCGCTCGTGGCGGTGGTCGTGGCGGTGGTGGTGGGCGTGTCTGCGACGCGCTCGGTGACGGTGAGGGTCAGCGCCCCGCCGGGACCGGTGTGAACCTCAGCGGCCACGGCGCGGCGGGCGGGCAGGAGGGGAGCGTAGGTGGAGCGGGCGACGACGTGACCGGTGCTGGCCGCGCGCAGTCGCGCGGCGAGGTCGTAGTGCTCGGTACTCACGTGTCGTCTCCGTTTCGGCGGGTGGCGGCAGGATGCGCTGCGGCGGGGTCGAGAGGGGGGAGAGGGGTGGTCCCGGTCGGTGCGCCGTGTCGTGCGGCGGCGGACCAACCTGCCCACAGGGCCGGAAGCGGTTCGGGGGCCTGTGCCGGGTCCACTGTCGGGTCCGCTGCCGGGTGCGTTGCGGTGGGCGGCGGCGTGGCTCCCAGGGGCAGGCTCAGGATGGTGTCGATCGTCACGCCAGTGCCGACGAGAAGGGTTGCGGCGTAGTCGAGGAGTTCGGCGTCAATCGGCGGTCCGTCGTTGGTGTCTGCGTCGTCCTCCATGCTCGAACTCTAACGTCAATCTGTAGTGAGGGCAATAGTGTTTAGGTGTGAGTTTGCGGGGCCGGCAGTCAACCGCTGGCGGAGGGTCGCACGGTGAGTCCGTGCGACCGTCCGGTGCGGGAACCTCAGATCCGGCGACCGGTCACGCGACCGGTCGCCGGGGCCGTCGCGAGGTCAGGCGCAAGCTCAGGAGACGGGGATCGCGAGCGTCTGCGCCCATGGGGGCGTTGAGGACATCAGCGGGGAGTTCTCGTCCTCGCCCAGCAGCCCGACGATCAGCCGCGAGCGGCTCGGAACCTGGGGCCAGGGCGTACCCCCGTCGGTCAAGACCACGATGACGTCCGGACGCGGGCGCAGGGCCTCAGCGGCGGCGATACCGACGCGCATGTCGGTTCCGCCGCCGCCGACGATCTGCACGTCCTGGCCCAGCGTGGCCAGGCGGCGAACGCGGGTGGTGGCCGCGACCTGCGCGTCACAGGCCAGGACCGCCAGGCCCCGATCGGACACCCCGCAGGCCTTGACGACTCCGCGGACCTCGGCCACGGCGGCGCGCAGCAGGTGCGGCCCCACCGAGGCGGAGGTGTCCAGCACGATCGCAGCGCTCACCTGCGGACGGCGCGCGCCGGGGGTCACGATCCCGGGCAGGCGGTGGCGGGGAAGGCGCGTGTAGGTCGGCTGCGTCTGACCGGCGCGGTAGGCCAGCGCGCGGCGCACCGTGGCCGACAGGACCCGCCGCCAGTCCACGACCGGTTCGCTCAGCTCCTGCTCGGCCCAGCGGCGCAGGCCCGCAGGCACGGTCCCGCGACCGGCCCCGGCGCGTGCGCTGTGCTCGCGCACCTGGTGGGCCACCGTGCGGCGGATCACGCGAGCGCGGGCATGGCCCACGACCGGCGCGGCGTTGGCTGCCGTACCCGCCTCAGCGCCTGCTTCAGTGGCCGCAGCACCGGCCCCAGCAACGGCGGCCGGAAGCTCCCAGGAGGCGGGTTCGTCGCCTGCACCCGAGCCGCAGCCACCGCCCGAGCCGCAGCCACCGCCCGAGCCGCAGCCACCGCCCGAGTCAGCATCGGAGCCGGAGCCGGAGCCGGAGCCGCAGCCGCAGCCGGAGCCGCAGCCGCAGCCGGAGCCGGAGTCGGAGCCGGAGTCAGCACCGGACTCGGTCGAGGACTGCCCCTCGTCCGGCGTGGTGTTCGGCGCGCCGTCGCGCATGAGGGCGCGGTAGTAGGTTTCCTCGATCCCCGCGCTGGCCAGCCCGAGGGCGGTGGGGGTCACGACCCCTTCGGGCAGCAGCACCCCTGCGGCGAGCAGGTCGTCGTTGATCGCGGCGTCGGTGGCGTAGTTCCACACCTCGTGGTTGCGCTCAGGACCCAGCGCCTGACCCCGGCCCGCGTGGTCGCGCAGGAGGTGACTGACCTCGTGGTTCAAGACTCCACCGGCCACAGCCGGCCCCCACTGCGCCAGCACGGCCGGGTCCAGGTACATGCGCCACGATCCGTCGACGGCGAACGTCCCCAGCCCCTCAGCGGCGTAGGGGATGGTCGCGAACAGGGCGTGGGCGTAGTACGGGCAGTCCTGCAGCGCCCGCGTGCGAGCAGCCACCAGCAGACGGTGCTCAGCCTCGCTCAGCGGGCGGACGTGCACCTGCGTGCCTGCCGTCGCGGTGCTGTCCGCGTCGGTGTCCGCGTCGGTGTCCGCGTCGGTGTCCGCGTCGGTGTCTGCGTCGGTGTTCACGTCGGTGCCCAGGGCCGCGCTCACGCCGCGTCCTCAGTCGCGCCCGCAGCAGCGCTCACCGTGCTGGCCGGGGCGTTGGCCGGGTCCGTAGCGGTCGCGGGGGCGCTCGCGGGGGTGCTCTGCGTGGGCAGCAGTCCAGCGTCGGTGAGGACCTGCATGAAGCCCTTGGCCGAACTCGGCGGCGTCGCCCCAGCCGGGCGAGCGCGCATCAGTGACACCGCGAGCGCCGCCGCGACGTCGCCGCGACCGGCCTTGGCTGCGTGTCCCAGGGGTGCCCAGGCCTCGCGCCAGGCGGCGATGGTGCGCCGTCCGGTGCACAGGGCGACGACCCCGGCCAGGACCGCCCAGGCGCGCGAAGGTTCCAGGTTGGCCCAGTCCACGTCCCCGGGGGCGGCGAGCACGTCGTGGGGGTCGGGCAGGTCGTTGGCCCGCCGCCAGGTGAGGAACTCCGAGGCGGCGCCTTCTCCGACCAGGCCCGAGACGGCCAGCCACTCGGCTTCCTCCCCGGTGGGGTCGGAGGCGCACGGGGTCAGACCGGCCAGGACGGCGGCGCTCATGGCCCAGGTGCGCCGGGAGGGCCAGGGGCCAGCGGCCTTGGCGGCGTTGGCGGGCACGACGTGCAGCAGATCGGGGCGGGTGCGGATGAACGCGGCGACCTGCGCACCCGCGACGGTGCGGCGCGCAGGGGTCGGTTCGATCAGGCCGTCCAGGGCCGGGATGCGCCAGCCAGCGGTCATGCCCTCGATCCAGGCGTCGGTGCTGGGGGCGTAGTCCAGGTGCAGGAACCGGTTGGCCAGGGGGGCGTCGAGGTCGTCGCCGTCCACGGCGATGCTGGCCGGGTTGGCTGCGGCCAGGATGCGCACGGAGTCGGGCAGGTGCAGGTCGCCCACGGTGCGGTCGAGGATGACGCCGAGCATGGCCTTGCGGACGTG
>NZ_PVZF01000043.1 GCF_003002055.1 Kineococcus rhizosphaerae | reverse complement strand
GAAGTGTTCCCACGCTCACCGACGCTGCCGTGCCTCACCCCTCTGACCGCCAGACCCGAACGGGTGGGGCACCAACTTCAGCCGTAGATCACTAGTGCTCGACGACTGCAGCGTGACCGACGACTTTCACATCGTCGGGTCGGAGTTCGTCTATGGAGTCTCTTGTCAAGGAGTGACAGTTGAAGGAGAACTTCTCCTGTCGATCTCTGGATACCTTGACGTGAGCGGTCTCCTTGTGCGAGATGGTGCCAACGTCTCGCTTGCCCCTCGACTCGGCGAGTTTGGGGAAGGCGAAATATTGGTCACTGGCAGGAAGATAGTTGTCAGTAATCAGGGTGAGCTGATTGTTTCGATCCACCCTAGTCATGTAGCGGGCTCTATGGATCTGGCGGATCTGGAGGTGAAGCGCGGGGGAGACGTTCACTTCAGGAGTTCAAGATCGAGCAGCGACTCTGGCGTCTACGCTCCCGGGATCGTTCTACTCCCTGGTGCAAGGATCCAACACGATGAGGATGTTCGCATCGACCCAGCGCTGGAGGAGGCGGTGACGTTCTCATAGGTGCTTTGGGTCTCGGCGGGTCGCCGCGGGCCCATCACGCCTCCGTGCGCGGCGTGTCGGTGCCCTCCGGCACTGTGCTCTAGTGGTGACTACTGGCCCGGACCGCTCGCTCAAGTCCTCGCGTATCTCCAGGCACCTGCGCCGGGCAGTCACCGATGGACCGGCAGGTACTCAGGCGGTGAGTGCGCCCAGTCGTCGCGAGGCAGCGTGGAGGCTGCAAACCGCGCACCCGCAAGGATTCTGGTGCAGCAGCGCAGCAGGCGGGTGTGGACAGGCGCTGGTCTTGGCCGCAGGCGCAGTGCGGGCTCCTTACTTCCGCCACGCCTCAGGTCAGATCCGTGACTGCCTTTCCTTTCGTGACGAGCACGCCCTTGAACGCGGCTACCTTCACCTGGTCATCCAGCTGCAACTGCACCGCTGGCTGATCAATCAGGGTTACGAGGTCACCCTGGAGCATCGCTTCACCGACGCCAGCCGCGCCGATGTCCACGTCACCGCCCACGGTCATGACAGCGGCCGCGCTTCTGCACACGCTGCCGCTCCCGCCCGCGGACACAACGCGACTGCCGGAACCTGCGATGCCGCACCCGCGCCGGAGGACGTGCATATCCGTTGGACCATCAGTGATCCCGGCGCCGGATTCGACCTGGACCTCCCCGTGCGCAAGGACCCCACAGTGTCGAGCCCGGAGCCGGTAAGCCCCCGACTGGAAGGCTCAGGCGCCTTACAGCCCGGTACTCAGACGCTGGAGGTGCAGCTGTCGGCGATCAGCTACCAGGACCTGCTGCGTCGCGATGCGCGCTACCGCCGCCACACCGGACATGTGACGTGGCTGTTCGGAGGACGGGCGCGAGCACTGGCAGGCATCCAGCGCGAACAACACGGCGTCAGCTTCGGGTTGTGGCCCCGCCCCCGTCACAGCAGCACCACTCCCCATGACGAGCGCCCCAGCGTCCCCGACCGCGTCCTCGGCGGCGCTCTTCGCGCCGCCGAGAAGAGCGGACGCGAACTAGCAACCGCCGCGTCCGGTGACACGACGCGCGAGGCGGAAGACGACGAGGTCGAGGTCTGGATCGGCACCTGCCACCCCGGTGACCAGACCCACTGGGTGCCCCTGCACCAGTGCGTCCTGCAGGCCGATGGCCTGTGGACCCCGACCCGAGATCAGGCCCTGGCCGAGCACCACGCCGCCGAAGCGGCCCGAGTGGCCCGCGAAGAACGCGAGCAGCTGCGAGCTCGACTCGAGGCACAGCAGCGTGAACGTGAGCGGGCCGCCCTCGCCGAACGCCTGCGCCGGCATCACCTACACCACGACCAGTCCGGTCAACACGACGGACCCGGTGATGCAGCTCCACCCGGCTACGGCGCCAGGGGGCCTGGACGTCATCGCCCCCTGCAGCCGCCACGGCCAGGCCCCACGCAGTACACCGCGGGCTTCCTGAGCATCCATCCCGAGGTCAAACACTTCGCCCTCCCCGCGAGCGGAGGCTGGCTGCACTCGCTGCCCAAGCAGCTGCAGGAGCCGGCGCGACTGATCGCCTACCGCGTCAGCGTGCTGCAGGCCAGCGGCCCGCTGAGCGACCTGGGCTTCCTGGACGTCGCCGACCCCGAACGCCTGATCCCACACGCGTTGCAGCACGCAGGGGTCATCACCCTCGGACCTCTCAACTGGTCCCGGCGAGGTCCAGAGAGCCGCACAGACTCACCTACCGACGGCTGACGCCAGGACCACTGCTCCTGCTACGGTTCACTTATGAGTCTGTGGGGATCAATAACGGGTCAGACCGCACCACCGGCACCCCCGACGACGGACGCCGCCCTCTACGAGATTGGCGCCGCCGGCGCCAGCCTCCTAGCCGCCATCTGCCGCTTCGGCGACGACGGCCGATCCATCTCCGAACTGGCCCAAGCCTCCGCAGTCCCCAAGGCCACCGCCTCCCGCACCGCCGCACGTTTGGTCGAGGCCGGACTCATCGAAGACCGTGGCAGCGGCCGCGAGCGCCAGCTGGTGCTGAACCGCGCCAGCCCGCACCTGGGCGAGATCAGTGCCCTGTTGTGGCTGACGCATGGAGTCAACCTTCCCCCTGAGCCGGGCACCCCGACCCACCTCTCCGGCTTCGAGCAGGCCCGGTGGACGCCCTTCGCAGTCGATGGGGACGTGGCCCGGTCGGTGCCGGCGATGCTGCGCAGCGAGCCCTACAGCGGCGCTCGCGAGCTGCCTGGGGAGAGCTACGACGGGCCGAACGTGAGCACCGCTCGAGCTGAGGTGCTGCGCCTGCGGCGGTTGCGTTCGCGCATCGTGCGCTTCGAGCCGTGGCTGCAGACGACCTACTACAAGGGCAGCCGCGAACGTGATCGTGACCTCATCCACCTGACCATCGGCCAGGACGTCGCCGCCGCCCAGGCGCAGAACTCCTTGACCTTCAGCGCCGGGGACGGCGCACGGGAGGGGTACATCGGCCGGCTGGCCTGGGCTCACGCGATCTACTGCTTGGACGCCGAGGTGGTCTGGCTTCTTCGCGTGGGCCAGCTGCTGGAGCAGGTGAGCAACGCCAGCACCGTGATGCACAAGCATCGCCACCAGGTCGAGCTGCTGCGTGAGCGTGTCGAGGCGGTCACCGCTCACGCTGAACGCGCCGGCAGCCATGGCGACGGCAGCGTCAGCGACGACAGCGGCGCTGGTGAGGAGTCGGCCGGCCCGGACGCTGCTGATGAGGCCGGTGCGCGCGCGCGGGACCGGGACGCGCGAATCGCTCAGCGGAACCTGGCTGCGCTCCAGCAGGAGTTGGCAGCCCGCCGAGCTGATCTCGCTGCGGCGCAGGACGCGTTGGACGGCTTCTACCGCCACGGTGGGACACCGGGGGTGCACGAAGTCGGAACGGCGGGGGAGGGCTTGATCAGTGTGCAGGCCTTGGCGACGGCGCGAACCTACGCCGAGCAGGTACGCCAGATGGCCGCCCAGCCCAGTTTCGTGGCATGGCGTGAACAGCACCCTGAGGTGGCAGACCAGTTCCCGTTGACCTCCCTGCAGCAGGCCCTGCCGTCCTGAGCGGTGCCCGTCTGAACGATGCCGTGACGGTGCTCTCGCCGCCTTCGCGGCCGGTCCTCAGCGAACTGGCGTTGTCCCTCGACCGGGCTCGCGCTCACAACCTCGATCACCTCACCTGACCCGCACCCTTGCGTGTCGCCCCCGCAGCGGGCCCGCGTCAGCCAGCGATCAGCCCAACCGCCCCGAACTCGTTCTGTCGAAGGAGCTTTCGTCCATGAGCCGACGATCCTGGTTCCGCGAGCGCCGGCGGCTGCGGCTGGACCCGTCGAGAGCCCACGAGACCATCAACCAGGCGTACACAGTGCCCCTGCACGATCGCCGCCGCCGCGGCCGTCGCGGCCATCCTCGTGGCGGCCCGTACGGCGACCGTGGCTCCAGCACCATGGAGACGGTGCTACCCGTTCTGCTCACGGCCACGTTCGTCATCGTGTGCGCGATGCTTCCCAACCTTGCGGCCCTGCACAGCCTGCACGACGGTGCTGGCGTGACCGCGGTCTGGAGCCTCCGGATGCACTGGTCGTGGCCGGGGATGGGTGTCGGCCTCGCGGTCTCAGCGCTCGCCGCCGCCGCATGGGTCGTGGGCATCCGGATCAAGGAAGCCAGCGGCAGTCGTCGCGTTCGGATCGTCCGGCACGAGTACGGCCCCCTCCTCGCCTCCTGGATGGGCTTGAACCACGCGGGAGAGCTGAGTGAGCGCGAACTGCTCACCTGGAACCGAGCGCACGAGGCGTGGAGCCCAGGCCAGCAGCAGACACTGACCCTGGAACAGGCGCGCAACTGGGCCGACGCCGGGATCGGGTTCCCCACCGCCCTCATCGCCTTGCAGCACGGGATCAACATCACGCAGGTGACCTCGCTGGTGCAGGCCGTCACCCCGGTCATGCAAGCTGCCGGCGCATGGGGCCCGCACGGACAGCGTCCTCGACCGCGCCAGATCCACGACCTGTTCGGCGAGCACCTGGACGAAACACCCCCCTACCGGTACCCGGTACTACACCGCTGGCTGAGTTTCAGCCTCCAGGAAGTGCGCGACGCCGTGCAGGTCGAACTCGCCCAAGACCCGGACAGCCCACGGCAGGCCGAGATGGCGCTGTACACGCTGGAGCGACGCCGCAACGGGCGCGGGTGACGACGTCAACGCCTCGCGGGCGAGCGCCGACTCCAGGTCCGTCCACCCCGACTGCAAGCTGCGCCCCGCAGACCCATCCCCGCTCTGGTCGGCCAGACTCCTCACGACTCACCGCGGGGACTCAGGACGCTGAGGCCGGCAAACCCGCCTCCACGGTCGCCAAGCCCGGGCAGGCCCGGACGTTGTGCTGGCGGTGATGACGCATCCACACGATGACGTCCAGGACCCGCAGCACGCGGACGCCCTCGTCCACTCCCGCCTGCTCACGCGCTGCCGCCAGCCGCCCGGCCAGATCGGCCCCAGCATCAGCGAAGTGCTCGACCAGCCACGCCCACGGTTGCTGCGGGTAGCCGAAGGCGCAGCGCACCACGCGGTCGTAGACCGGCACCAGCGCGGGACGCTTGCGGGCCAGCAGCTTCGCCGCCGAGACCCACCCCAGGCCCCGTTGAGCGTTCAGCAGCTCCCACGCCTGCCACAGCGGCTGATCCGGGCCCATGCGCTCAGCGGCATCGGGGTCGGTGATCGAGACCTCCCGTGGCACCTGCGCCAGCAGCTGAGCGACCTGGTCGCCAACCTCACCCTCCAGCAAGGCCAGGACAGCCTCGCCCAGGACGGAGACGCTCAGGAGCGTGAGTGCGGCGATGTCGTCAGCGTGCACCGCGAAGGCGGTCTGGGCGCGGTCGCCACCACCTGCCAAGGCCTCGAACCGGGCACCGGTCCACGCCGGCCTTCCCTCACCGGTGCGCGCGGTGAGGTAGGCCCGCAGGTCCGCAACGGCTTCCTCACCCTCGACCAGTGCCAGCAGCTCAACCCTGGACAGCGGAGCGCGTGATTGAGAAAAAGGGGGGCGGGCGGTGCGGCGAGGCATCGCACCACCTTGGCGCTCGCCGTCCTCGATCTGCGCGTTCAGGCGTGGGAGCCGGGGCTGCGCCGAGAGGACGGCACGGCGAAGGAGCGTGAGTAGACGCTGTACCGCGGCGCTCGATGCCGACGTCGGCTGCGGTGCTCGCCTGAGACGCCCCGACCGTGGGCCGTCAGGCGGGCGTCTCAGGGGCCGGGGTCAGCAGGTCCGGGGTGTTGTTGCGGGGTGAGTTGACCGCAGTGGACACCTCGTGGGTGGCCAGCCGCGGTTCGGGCAGGGCGTCGAGGACCTGCTGGACGAGGTCGAGGTCGGTGAGGGTGGGGTCCAGCCAGTCGTCACGCATGTCCGCCGGGACGATGACGGGGGTGCGGTCGTGGATGCGCCCGAGGGCGTCGCTGGCCTGGGTGGTGAGGATGGTGAACGTCCACAGCCAGCGGTCGGGGTCGTCCTTCTCCTTGGCGGGGTCGGGCCACAGTTCGTACAGGCCGGCGAAGGCCAGGATGTCGTTGGTGATGTCGTCGGTGCCGTCGTCGTGTTCGGCGTGCAGGAAGTGCGGGACCTTCTGCGCGCGTCCTTCGCGCTTCTCCCACTCGTAGTACCCGTCGGCGGGGACCAGCAGGCGCCGCTTGGCTGCGGCGCGCTTGAACGCGGGTTTGTCGGTGATGGTCTCCACGCGGGCGTTGACCATCCGGTTGCCGATCTTGGTGTCCTTGGCCCAGACGGGCACCAGGCCCCAGCGCAGCGTGCGCAGCTGGCGGGTGGGTTCGGCGTCGGGGTCCTCGCGTGGGGCGCGTTCGAGGACGGCGCGGGCGTCTTGGGTGGGGGCGATGTTGTAGGAGGCCGGCAGCGGGTCGCCGACGATTTCGGCGACGTCGAACAGGTCGACGAGTTCGGGGTCGGGGTGCGAGCGTGCGTAGCGGCCACACATGCGTCGAAGTGTGCTCCACCGTGCCGGTCCCTGCACGGCAGCCCCGCGCCGCCAGCGTTGTGCTGGCCGGCGCATCTTCTAGCGCGTCGGATGCCGGCATCGTGCCTGACGGTGGGGTAGGTCAGTGACCTCCGCGCAGGATGATTCCGTCGGAGGGCCATTCGGGGCGGGGGTCGTTGCCCCAGCTTTTCTGGATCTGCCAGATGTCCTGCTCCTGAGCCATGTCGGCGTAGTGGCGGGCGTAGGCCGGGTCGTTCTGGAGCAGGGCGCGGTGCTCGTCGAGGTGGTCGTAGAGGTTGTTGGTGGCGGTCTCCTTCTTAGTGACTGTTTCAGATGTGCGGTGAGGGCTGCGCCGGCCTGGTCAACCGGCGCAGCATCATCCGCGTGTAGGCAATCTCAACCATGGCGACCGCCGCACTCGCCAAC
>NZ_PVZF01000042.1 GCF_003002055.1 Kineococcus rhizosphaerae | reverse complement strand
CCGGACTGCTCGGTCCTTGACCTCGGCCGGGTACCGCTGGGGCATGATCGTCATCCTGACTCATCAGGAAGCGGCATCAAAGCCGTGACGCTTCACGATCCCGTCCTGGTCTTGGGGATCTTCACGTGGACGTCGCCGGCGGTGGTGGCGACGAGGCGGTCGCGGGTTTTGTTGCGCTGCGTCGTGCGGGTGGCTGAGCGCTCGTGGAGGCCAGCGCCGATGTGATGCTCGGCTTCGGCGTCGATGAGGCCCTGCAGGGTCCCTTGGAGGAGGCGGCGCATGAGGGCGCCGTCGTCGGCGGTGGTGAGTGCATCGAGCAGGGTGGAGAGGGCAGACTGGTCCTTGAGGGCCATCGCGTTGATCTTCCTCCTACGAGTTCCTTGGCGGGTACTCGCAGAGCTTCACGCGGTGGCCCTCACCTGCGTCTGGGGACACGCCGTGTCCCGTCAGCCGGCGACGGCCGAGTTACACCACTCCAGGGGACTCACCCGGGCAGACTTCCCAGAGGTCTGCCGCAGCCGCCTAAAGAGGCGACTTCCTCCTCGAACCCAGTCGGGCTAGCTCACAGCCGCACGACTCCCGGTGCTCGATGGAGGGGGGCAGCCGCAACGTTTGAGGCGGGCGGTCTGGCTCAAGCCACCGGCTCACCGCGAGACGGACAGCCTGGCTGCCCACGGCGTGGAAAGGCTGGGCAACAGCCGTAATGCCGGGGACGAGGATGTCCCCCCACTCAAGGTCGTCGAAGGAAACGAGGGCCAGGTCCTTAGGCACCCCAACGTCTTCTTTGTGCAAGGCGGCCAGCAACCCCAGAGTCATGTTGTTGTTCGCACAGAAAACCGCGTCGGGACGCGGTGTCGTGCGAAGCATCTGGGTCGCCGCCCGCATCCCCCCTTGCACGGTGGATTGACCATTCCAGAGGAGGGCGTCATCGACGATCAAGCCGTGCTTTTTGTGAGCAAGACGGAAACCCTCTTCGCGTTCGCGAGAAGTGGATAGCCCGGATAGCCCGCCGATCATGGCAATGCGGCTGCGGCCGGCGGAGATGAGATGCGAGACGATCGCTTGACTGGCGTGAGTGTTCTCAGCACCGACCTGATCAAAGCTTTGGTCTTCGAGGCGGTCTGCCAGAATCACCGCCGTGCGAGAGTTTTTCAGCAGCGGGCGCGTACGTTCTCGCCATCCTGACGAGGGAACAAGGATTATTGCGTCCACATCACGTTGCAGCAGAGCCTGCACCGCCCGTAACTCCCTGTTAGCATCCTCAGTCGACATGCTCAGCAACAAGGTGATGTTGGTACGGGTGGCTTCAGCATCAATTCCCTCAAGCATTTCACCGAAATAGGGACTTGCAGCTGAAGGCACGACTACGCCCACGATACGGCGTGTTTCCTCCAGTCCTTGCACCCGCCGGTCGTAGTAACCCAGCGCCTCCGCAGCGGCCAAGACTCGTGTTCGGGTTACCTCACTGACGTGCCGCGTGCGATTGAAGACATGAGAGACCGTCGCCAAGGAGACCCCAGCAGCTTCAGCTACTGCCGTCATCGTCACCACTACGCCGTCTTAGCAAAGCGGAACACCCAGGCGCAACCGGCAGCCGCGGACCTTGCGTCAGCTGCGTCCGCGGCGAGCCCACCCGCAGCCCGCGCTGACTACGCAACCCCGCGCTGACTACGCAACATGGCATTCAACGCTGGCCCACCTAGCCAAAACACGACAGGAAGATGCTCTCGGGACCATCTCGGAACTACGGGAAGTATGCGCTGGCTCTGCAGCAGACTAGCGGCTACATCATGCATTAGCGTCCTTGCGCAAGACCTTGCGCAAGGACCGAAGGCGACGCCTCCTGATCCCCTACAGTCCTCCTGTCCCACCGCGAAGATGCACCACGGACGGCCACCCGGGGAACGCGTCGATGACGACTCGCGGAACGGCGAAACATAACGCTTCTACGGGGGCAGACGAAGGAGTCGATCATGGCAACTGCCCGTCAAGGCACATCTCAGATCAGCACGAGCAAACAGCGACTTCCCCACATTAAGTGGGATGAAAATACTGTCGATGAGATCTTGTGTGGGCGGGTAGAGGTTCTTCTCGAACAGCACGAGCGGATCGTTGTTGGACTCACCGGGTCTCCTGGCGCTGGCAAGTCGACCATCGCCCGCCAACTCACCGACGCTCTTGGTGGGCGCTTCCCCGGACAGGTGGCCTACGTTCCCATGGACGGTTACCACTTAGCTCACTCCCTGCTGGACCGGATGGGCCTGCTTGATCACAAAGGTGCGCCGGACACATTCGACTCCGCCGGCTACCACGTACTGCTGGAACGCCTGCGCCGCGGTGGCAGGGAAACCATCTACGCACCAGACTTCCGGCGTGATCTCGGTGATGCGGTGGCTGGGGCGATACCGGTCACCACGGAGGTCCGCGTGGTAATCACCGAGGGCAATTATCTTCTTCTTGAGGCTGGGGCTTGGGCGGGGCTGCGGCCCCTTTTAGACGAAGTCTGGTACGTCGAGACTCCTGACAACGTGAGGGTTCACCGCCTCATCGCGCGGCACAGACAGTTCGAGGCGAACACCGCGGCCGCTGCCGGACGAGCTGGTGGATCCGATCAGCGCAATGCCGAACTTGTCGAGGCTTCTCGATCACGAGCCGACCTCGTCATCCACTACCGATGAGTCTGCAGCGGTTGTCGCCAGCACCATCACCAGTACTACCTCCGCAACTGCGTCAGACACCTTGGGGTGACGTGGTTCACGTCTCTCACGCCCCCCTCGCACACGGATCCTGCTCCTGAGCGACCCCACGATCCTGTACTCAAACCTAGGAGATGTACTCATGACTGATCATGATTCCAGTTCTTCTCTACGGGATCTGCAACGGCACGGTGTGTCGGTCTGGCTGGACGACCTCTCCCGCGAGCTTACCGACGGCGGTGAACTCGGCCGCCTCGTCGAGGCCGGCGTCCTCGGCGTCACCTCGAACCCGACGATCTTCGCGACCGCGCTGAGCAAGGGCGACCGCTACACCGACCAGGTGAAGGAACTCGTCGCCGTCGGCGCCGACACCGAAGAGGCCGTCTTCCAGATCACCACCGAGGACGTCCGCAAGGCGTGCGACGTGCTCAAGCCGGTCTTCGACCGCACCGACGGGCTCGACGGCCGCGTCTCCCTCGAGGTCGACCCGCGCCAGGCGCGCGACACCGCCGGCACCGAGGTCTCCGCGCGCAAGCTGTGGAAGGCCGTCGACCGCCAGAACCTCTACATCAAGATCCCCGCGACCGTGGAGGGTCTCGCCGCGATCTCCACCGCGCTCTCCGAGGGCATCAGCGTCAACGTGACCCTGATCTTCTCGCTCGACCGCTACCGCGCCGTCATGCAGGCGTTCCTGACCGGTCTCGAGCAGGCCAAGCAGAACGGCCACGACATCTCGAAGATCGAGTCCGTCGCGTCCTTCTTCGTCTCCCGCGTCGACACCGAGATCGACAAGCGTCTCGAGGAGATCGGCACCGACGAGGCGAAGGCGCTGCGCTCCAAGGCCGGTCTGGCCAACGCGCGGCTCGCTTACCAGGCCTACGAAGAGGTCTTCTCGACCCCGCGCTGGCAGGTCCTCAAGGAGTCCGGCGCCCGCGCGCAGCGTCCGCTCTGGGCCTCGACCGGGGTCAAGAACCCCGACCTCCCCGACACCCTCTACGTCACCGGCCTCGTCGCCCCGAACACCGTGAACACGATGCCGGGCAAGACCCTCGACGCGACCATCGACCACGCCGAGGTCACCGGGGACACCATCCGCGGCTCCTACGGCGAGGCGCAGGCCGTCCTCGACGACCTCGAGCGTCTCGGTGTCTCCTACACCGACGTCGTCGAGTTCCTCGAGACCGACGGCCTCGACAAGTTCGAGAAGAGCTGGACCGAGCTTCTGCAGACCGTCACCGATGAGCTGGAACGAGTGAGGACCCAGGTAGAAGCCCAGTAGGACCCCGTTATGCCGCCCACACTCCAGTCCCCCCTCATCCCCTGCCGTCTGGTCCATCCCGCTGTCCACCTGACGACGGAGTTCTTCCCGGTTCAAGAAGCAATGACGCTCTAGCCGCGCTCACCAGCGTGCTGTCTGGAACTCGCGATGCACGCCCCACTCTTGCTCCGGCTCTCACCTGTTCGATCCCCCAGCCCGACGGCGCGGCCCTTGCAGAGCCGCCCCAGTAGCGCCGGACCTTCCCCATCGTTGTCACACCACCCTGTCAAGGAGAACACCTCGTGACCTTCCCCCGCCGTATACCTATGCCCCTCGCCCTCGCCGCTGTCCTGCTCGCCGTCCCCACCGCTTTGGCGGGCTGCAGCGCCACGAAGACGGGTGACACCGCCGGCAGCAGCGACAGCGGCGGCACCCTCAAGATCGGTCTGGTCACCAAGACCGACTCCAACCCCTACTTCGTCTCCATGCGCGACGCCGCCACGAAGGAGGCCAAGGCCGAGGGCGCGGAGCTGATCGCCAAGGCCGGCACCGCCGACGGCGACAACGACAGCCAGGTCACCGCGGTGGAGAACCTCATCGCCTCCGGGGTCAAGGCCATCCTCATCACCCCCAACGACTCCAAGGCCATCGTGCCGACCCTCAAGGCCGCTCAGGCCAAGGGGATCTTCGTCGCCGCCCTCGACACCCAGACCGACGGCAACCAGGGGGTCGACGCGACGTGGGCCACCGACAACACCAAGGCGGGCGAGGAGCAGGGCGCCTACGTCAAGGCGGCTCTTGGCAGCACGGCCCCGGTCCTGGCGATGCTCGACCTGCAGCCCGGCGTCTCCGTCGGCGACCAGCGCCACGCCGGCTTCCTCACGGGCATGGGGCTCACCGACGACAGCCCCGAGATCGCCGGCACGCAGGACACCAGCGGTGACCAGGCCAAGGGCCAGACCGCGATGGAGAACCTGCTGCAGAAGAACGACGCCATCAACGCCGTCTACACGATCAACGAACCCGCGGCGATCGGCGCCTACACCGCGCTGAAGAACGCGGGCAAGGACACGACCACGGTGCTCGGCTCCATCGACGGCGGCTGCACCGGCGTGACGGCCGTCAAGGACGGCAAGATCGCCGCGACCGTCATGCAGTTCCCCTCCAAGATGGCGGTCGAGGGCGTGAAGGCGGCCGTCGCGTTCGCGAAGGACGGCACGAAGCCCACCGTCCCGGCCTCGGGGTACATCGACACGGGCGTGCAGCTGATCACGGACAAGCCGCTGGGCGGCCTGGAGGCGAAGGACACCACCTGGGGCCTGCAGAACTGCTGGGGAACCGCCTCCTGATCCCGCGCGGTCCGGCGCGGCGTCGCGCCGGACCGCGATCCTCGACCGTGAACAGCGACCCGAAAGGCGTCCCGATGTCCGACTCCCTCCAGGTGGCGAGCGAGAAGGCGGCCGAGGTGCCCGACACCTCGGGAACCCGCGCCGCGACCCTCGCGGACCACGTCTTCCGCAACCCCGTCCTGGGCCCCCTGTCCGCCCTGGTCCTCGCCGTCGTCGCGTTCTCGATCCTCACCGAGAACTTCGCGAGCGTGGACAACTTCTCGCTGATCTTGCAGCAGTCCGTCGTGGTGGGAACCCTCGCCCTAGGTCAGACCCTCATCGTCCTGACCGGCGGCATCGACCTGGCCAACGGCGCCATCATGGTGCTGGGGACCCTCGTGGTCGCCAAGCTCGCCGCCGGCAGCACCGGGGCCCAGGTTCCCGCGCTGTTCGCCGGGCTGCTCGTCTGCGCGGCGCTCGGGCTCGTCTCCGGGCTGATCGTCTCCAAGCTGGGGCTGCCGCCCTTCATCGTCACCCTCGGGCTGCTGACGATCCTGCAGGCCGCCTCACGGCTCTACACCAAGGAGACCGTCCTCGTCGACGACGGGCCCCTAACGCTCCTGTCCAAGGGCGGTTACCTCTTCGGGCAGTTCCAGGTCACCACCGGCGTCGTCGTGGTGCTGATCAGCGTGGCGGTCCTGCACTACGCCCTCACCCGTACCGCGTGGGGCCGGCACGTGTACGCCGTCGGCAACAACGACCTCGCGGCCAAGCGCACCGGCATCAACGTGAACCGGGTCCTGCTCTCGGTGTACGTGCTGGCGGGTGTGTTCTACGCCCTCGCCGCGCTGCAGGCGTTCGGCCGCAGCCCGGCGACCTCCCCCAACGCGTTCCCCACCGCGAACCTGGACACCATCACCGCCGTCGTCATCGGCGGCACCAGCCTCTTCGGCGGCCGCGGGACGGTCGTCGGCACCTACATCGGGGCCCTCATCGTCCTGGTGCTCCAGTCCGGTCTGACCCAGGCCGGCATCGACCCGCTGTACCAGAACATCGTCACCGGCGTCCTGGTCATCGCCGCGGTGGCCCTCGACACCGTCACCCGGAGGAAGGCGCGATGAGCGACACCGTCTTGGAGGCCCGCGGCATCGTCAAGCGCTACGGGCACGTCACCGCCGTGGCCGGCGCGGACTTCGACCTGCGCGCCGGGGAGATCCTGGCGGTCATCGGCGACAACGGCGCCGGCAAGTCCAGTCTCATCAAGGTGCTCTCCGGAGACGTCGTCCCCGACGCCGGAGAGGTCCTGCTGGACGGAAAACCGGTGCACTTCCGCAGCCCGCAGGACGCTCAGCGGGCCGGGATCGAGACCGTCTACCAGGACCTGGCGATGGCTCCCGCCCTCGACATCGCCACGAACCTCTTCCTCGGCCGCGAGCTGCGCCGGAAGGGGCCCCTGGGCTCCGTCCTGCGCATGCTCGACGTCAAGGAGATGCGCCGCCAGTCCCGCCGGCAGATGGACGAGCTCGGCATCACGACCCTGCAGTCCATCACCCAGCCCGTCGACAGCCTCTCCGGCGGTCAGCGCCAGACGGTGGCGGTCGCGCGGGCGGCGGCCTTCGGGCGTCGCGTCGTCATCATGGACGAGCCCACGGCCGCCCTCGGGGTGCGGGAGTCCCAGGGTGTCCTGGACCTCATCCGCCGCATCAGCGCCACCGGGATCCCCGTGGTGCTGATCAGCCACGACATGCCGGCCGTGTTCGAGGTCGCCGACCGCATCCACATCCACCGCCTCGGTCGTCGCGCCGCCGTCGTGCGGCCCCAGGACCACGAGATGAACGAGGTCGTCGGGTTCATGACCGGTGCGCTGCCGCCGCCGGAACCCGTGCAGGAGGTCGCGTCGTGAGCATCGTCGTCGGCTACGTCCCCGACGGCACCGGGTTCCTCGCCGTCACCGAGGCGGTCCAGCAGGCGCGCTGGCGCGGCAGTGACGTCGTCGTCGTGAACACCGTCGACCGGGCCGGGTACACCAGGCCGACGGCCGCCGACGAGCGCGACCTCGACGCCCTGCAGGCACGCCTGACGGACGAGGGCGTCCCGTTCCGCATCGAGCACCGCGACGCCTCCTCCACCTCGGTCGCCGAGGTGATCCTGGAGATCGCCGAGGAGATCGGCGCGGAACTCATCGTCGTCGGCCTCCACCGTCTCTCCCCGGTCCGCAAGGCCCTGCTGGGCAGCACCGCTCAGCGGGTCCTGCTGGAGGCGACCTGCCCGGTGCTCGCCGTCCGCGCCAGCGAGCGCTTCTGAGTGACTGTTTCAGATGTGCGGTGAGGGCTGCGCCGGCCTGGTCAACCGGCGCAGCATCATCCGCGTGTAGGCAATCTCAACCATGGCGACCGCCGCACTCGCCAAC
>NZ_PVZF01000041.1 GCF_003002055.1 Kineococcus rhizosphaerae | reverse complement strand
TTGGGGTCCAGCGGGGGCCGGCCACCCTTGGGCGAGGCCAGGGTGATCGTGGCCCCGGCGTCCTTCAACCGGTAGTAGGGCGCGGCGAGTTCCTCCAGCCAGAAACCGGTCGTGCGGCCGGTGGAGCCGAGTTCGTCGTGGGAGGTGAGGACGATGAGGACGTTCACGGTGACTCCTGCGGTGTCGTGCGGATCGGTGGTCGGCCGGAGCGGTCGAGGTCTGCGCCTCGGTGGCCGTTCGGCTGTGACACCGACTCTAGACGACCGGTCTACTTAGATCGACCCCAGCGGAGGTGACCTGCATCACTCAGCGGGGTCGCCCGCGGAGTTCCAGTCGATCGACGACGAAGGCCGCTCGGTCCCCCAGCAGCACCGTGGTGAACCGGGTACCGCGAGACGGCGGTCCCGCGCTCGCACGCCGGCCGACCGCGGCCGGGAGCGGTCAGTCCGAGGACGGGCGGTGCGGGCGCGTGGTGGTGCGGACGACCAGGCTCGGCTCCCAGCTCCGCACGGTGCGCTCCGCACCGGGGGCGGCCAGTCGGGCCAGGGCGACTTCCGCTGCGGCGCGGCCGACCTGCGTCGCGTGGACGTCGATCGTCGTCAGCGCCGTCCCCGGGGCGCTGCTGACCGAGGAGTTGTCGTAACCGACGACCGACACGTCGTCGGACGTGAGCCCGCGCACGGCCATCGCGTCCAGCACACCCAGCGCGGCCTGGTCGTTGTGCGCGAAGACGGCGGTGGGTGGGCTCGCGTCGTCGAGCAGGACGCTGACGTCCTCGGCGGCCTGCGTGCGCGAGTGCGCGGTGGGGATCGCGCGAGGCGCCAGGCCGGCCGAGCGCATCGTCACCTCGTACCCCTGCAGCCGGCCGCGGTACCCGTCGGTCTGCGGGTTGGCCAGGAAGGCGATGTCCCGGTGGCCCAGGTCCTGCAGGTGCCGTGTCGCGAGCTCGGCCCCCAGGAAGTCGTTGGAGAAGAGGCTGTCGACACCGGGGATGTCACGACCGACGCTGACGATCGGCACGGACTCGGCGACGCGGTGGACGGCGCGGTCGGGGATGAGCAGGCCGGCGGCGATGACGACGTCCACGCGGGACTGCAGCAGAGTCTCCAGGGCCTGCTGGTCCCCGCTGCCGTCGGCGCGGCTGACCGCCAGGACGATGTGCTTGCCGGTCGCATCCACCACCGAGCGCAGTCCGTCGTACACGTCTGCGTACAGGTCGTTGTGCAGGTCGAGCAGGACGACCCCGATCGTGTTCGCGGCCCGGCTGGCCAGCCGGGCCGCGACCATGTTGGGCCGGTACCCCAGCTGGGAACCCACCGCCAGGATCCGCTGCCGCGTCTGCTCGCTGACGCGCCCGACGCCCCGGTAGGTCAGGGAGACCAGCGCACGTGACACGCCGGCCGCTCGCGCGACGTCCTCCATCGTGACACTCACGAACGGTCGCCTTCTGTCGATCACTGACACGCCGGCTCCGTGCCGGCCGGAGCTGCGGTCAGCATACGGGCGAGGGCCCGGGGCGGAGCACGAGGTGCGTCCGCGGTGGCCGACCCGGCGCCGCCCCGACCCGCCGTCACCGCGGCGACGTCCCGGCCGGAACGGTTCCAGAACTCCCGGAAACAGGGTTGTCAGTACATGTTAGAGCGCGCTAGCATCGGCCAGGTCGTCAGCTGCTGGATCAGCATCGAGGCTCCAGCGGTCGACTCGAAGACGGTGAGAACAACTGCTGCCGTTCTGCTGGAGCGCGGCACCACGAACGGCTCCCTGCGTTCGCGCTCCTCAGGTGCGTCGGGGTTTCGACCCGACCGGCACGTCGCCCGCGACGCACGTCGGTCGACCCGCGAGGCAACCGCACCCGCCGCCGGACACCTGCCCGAAGGAGGCACCACCCCGCATGAAGATCGCCATCGACCCCGCGCCCTACCTCGACCTCCCCCTGGGAGAGCTGCCCGACCGGATCGCGCGGAACGGCTACCAGCACCTGCACCTGGCGCACCCGGGCATCCTGCCCGCCTACCGCTACCCCAAGATCGACCGCGGCACGATCGCGACGTTCTCCAAGGCCCTGGCCGATGCCGGTGTCTCGCTCCCGGCGACCCTGGTCGTCCAGCGGATCTCCTGGCCGGACGAGGAGATCCGGAAGGACGCGGTGCGCAACTTCGAACGCACCATCCAGGTCGCGGTGGACCTGGGCATCACCCAGATCAACACCGAGTTCAGCGGCCTCCCCGAGCAGAGCGAGCGGTCCGAAGCGGCCTTCTACCGCTCCATCGAGGACCTCCTGCCGACCATCCGGCGTGAGGGCGTCCAGCTGAACTTCGACGCGCACCCCTACGACTTCGTCGAGGACGGGCTCGAGGCGTGGCGGATCGTCCAGGCTCTCGACGACGAGGCCTTCGGCTTCGTGTACGTCGCCGCGCACACCTTCCACTACGGCGACCGGGCCGCGACCCTGCTGCCGGAGGTGGGCGACCGGCTCCGCGCCGTGTACGCGGCCGACGTGTTCGACCACCGCCGTTCCGGCGGCCTGCGCTACGTCACCAACCCCCCGGGCAACGCCACGCGCGTGCACCAGCACTCACGGATCGGCCTCGGCGACGTCGACTGGACCGAACTGTTCACGGTGCTGCAGACGACGGGCTACCTCACGCGCCCGGAGGCCCTCATCGTCTCCAACGTGTTCGGCGAGGCCGAGAACGCCGACGAGACCGCGATCCACCAGCGCCACGAGATCGACCGGCTCCTGCGCGAGGCGGCCGCCGCGTGACGCACCCGGAGAGGACCCCCGTGAACCCCGACCCAAGCACCCCCCGTGGGAGTGGACATGTCTGACGAGAGCATCGGCGTCGCCGTCATCGGCGCCGGGCAGGCGGGGAAGGCGCACGCAGCCGCCTACCGCAGTGCCACGACCCTGTACGACAGCGTGCTGCCGCCGGTGCGCCTGGTCACCATCGCCGACGTCGCCGAGCGAGCCGCGCGAGCGGCCGCGGACCGCTTCGGCTACGACCGTCACGACACGTCGTGGCAGGCCGTGGCCGACGCGGAGGACGTCGACGTCGTCAGCGTGGTCGTCGCCAACTCCCTGCACCTCGAGATCGTCGAGGCGCTGCTGGCTGCGGGCAAGCACGTCCTGTGCGAGAAACCCCTCTCGGACACGATCCAGAGCGCCCAGGCCATGGCCGACCTGGCGCGGACGGCGTCGAGCGTCGCGCGCATCGGGTTCACCTACCGACGGTCACCGGGGATCGCCTACCTGCGCGACCTCCTGCAGACGGGCACCCTGGGGGACGTCTACCACGTCAACGGCCGCTACCTGACCAGCTACGGCTCCGACCCCACCACGCCGAACAGCTGGCGGTTCAAGGGGGCGCCCGGCACCGGGGCGCTGGCCGACCTCGGCAGCCACGTCGGGTACCTGCTGGAGTTCACGGGCGGTGAGATCACGTCCGTGAGCGGAGGCCGGTTCGCCACCGTGGTGCCCAAACGGCCGGCACTGGCCAGCGGCGCCCTGGAGACGGTGGAGAACGACGACTACGCCTCGTTCAACGCTCACTTCGCCAGTGGAGCAGCGGGGTCGTTGGAGGCGTCCCGCGTGTCGACCGGACGCACGAACCGGCTCGAGATCGAGGTCTTCGCCTCGAAGGGCTCGGCCCGTTGGCACCAGGAGCGTCCCTCCGAGATCGAGCTCTACCTCACCGACGGTCCAGAGGCCCAGCGCGGCAACCGGACCGTCCTGCTCGGTGGCGCGCACCCCTACATCGCCGGTGGGCTGCCGTTGGACACCGCCGGTGTCGGGTTCGGGCAGAACGAAGGGTTCGTCTTCCAGGCCCGCGCGTTCCTCGAGGAGGTCGCCGGCGTCGCCGGAGCAGACGCACTACCCCGCAACGCCTCGTTCGAGGAAGGACTGCACAACATGGTCCTGCTCGAGGCCGGCACGCGCTCCGCCGCCCTGGGCGGCGCGACCGTCGCCGTCAACCCGTGACCACCCGACCCTGAGGAGAACAGCCGTGCGACTCGGCCTGTACGACGCCATCCTGCGCGACCGGCCCCTGGAGGAAGCGATCGACGTCGTCGCAGCCAACGGGCTGACCGGGATCGAACTGAACACCGGAGGGTTCCTGCCGGCGGTGCACGTCCCGACCATGGACGACGTCCTGGTCAGCGACACCGCCCGCGACGACTTCCTCGGGATCTTCGAGGGAACGGGGGTGGGGATCGCCGGGCTGAACACCAACGGCAACCCCCTGCACCCGAACCCCGAGGTCGGGGACCGCCACGCCGGGGACGTCCGACGTTCGATCCAGCTGGCCGAACGCCTCGGTCAGCACCGGGTGGTGACCATGTCCGGCCTGCCGGGCAGCGAACCCGGCACGCGGTACCCGACCTGGGTCGTCAACGCCTGGCACCCGGAGTCCCGGGAGGTGCTCGACCACCAGTGGAGCGTCGCCGCGACGTTCTGGCGCGAGACCGACCGGTTCGCGCGGGACCACGACGTCAAGGTCGCCCTGGAGCTGCACCCGCAGAACGTCGTCTTCAACTCCGCCGACGTGCACAAGCTCATCGACCTGACCGGCGCGACGAACGTCGGGGTCGAGCTGGACGCCTCGCACCTGTTCTGGCAGCAGATGGACCCCGTGGCGGTCGTCCGGCACCTGGGGGAGCTCGTGTTCCACGCCGCCGCCAAGGACGTCCGCGTCAACCGCTCACGCGCTGAGCTGAACGGCGTCCTGGACAACAACGGCTTCTTCGGGGAGGTGTGGGGCAACGGCTGGCCCAAGCAGGCTTCCTGGGACTTCGTCGCCCTCGGCAAGGGGCACGACGTCGCGTACTGGACGGAGTTCCTGCGAGCCCTGCACGAGGTCGACCCCGAGATGATGGTGAACATCGAGCACGAGGACAACGAGCTCGGCAGCGAGGAGGGCGTCTCGGTCGCCGCGAAGGTCCTGGTCGCGGCCGACCGAGCCCTCCAGGAGTCGCTCACGGAACCGGTGTAGGCGGTGGAGACGGCGACGTCGCCCGACCCGTCCGGTGCTGGTGGGAGCGCCGAGCCGGCCCACCGCCGGGCGGGCGGCCGGCGGGGCCGGACCGCTGGACGGCCTCGTCCCGAGGGGACCACGCAGACAGGGAGCCGTGAACGGTGCGCACAGGGACGGCTGCCGCCCCCGGCGGGCAGCGCCCCGCAGCACGGTCGTGTCCTCGGCCGCACTGGAGGCGCAGCGGGGACCCTCCCCAGCTGCCGTTCGAGCGGGTCAGCCGCCTGCCGCTGTGGCACCAGCTCGAAGTGGCGTTGCGCCGCGCCGTCCGGGCCGGCGACTACACCCCCGGAGAACAGATCGAGACCCTGACGTCCCTCGCCGTCAGGCACGGTGTCTCGGTACCCACTGCCCGCCACGCCCTCGAGGCGCTGGTGAGGACCGGTGACCTGGTCCCGTGCGACGCGTGCACCAGCTACGTGGTGGCAGGGCGGGGGTCGGCGCCCACGGGAGCCACCTGACCCGCCGACGGAGGACGACACCCCGCACTCCCCGGCCGGTGCCCCGTGGACGCCGTGAGCAGGCCCCTCGGACACCTGACCCCGTCCTGTCCGCCCCCTCCCCCCCCACTCCCCGTCCGGCCGTTCCAGGCCGCAGCGCCCCTGCGAGCGCTGACTTCGATCACGGCACTTTGGAGATCACTGTGGATCACAACCGCGCCTCTCGTCGGACCTTCCTCACCCTGGCCGCCGCCACCCCGCTGGTCGCGACCGCGCTGGCCTCGTGCGGCGACTCCGGCCCCGGCCAGGCCGGTGGCGACGAGGCCACCGACTGGATCCTCACCGGCCAGCCGGCCGAAGGCGTCCGCTCGGGCACCGTCCAGAAGTGGAACGAAACGCACGACGACCAGCGGATCACGACGAGCTCGTTCCAGAACGACGCCTACAAGGCCAAGATCAAGACGGCCATCGGCGCCGGCCAGGCCCCGACCATCATCTTCGGCTGGGGCGGCGGCACGCTGCGCGACTACGCCCAGAGCGGTCACGTCGACGACCTGACCGCCTGGTTCGCCCAGAACCCTGGTGTGAAGAACCGGCTGCTGGACGCCGCGTTCGCCGCCGGCACGGTCGAGGGCAAGATCTACGCCATCCCGACCGAGACGGTGCAGCCGCTGGTCCTCTTCTACAACAAGAAGCTCTTCAAGCAGGTCGATGTCGAACCCCCGACCACGTGGGACGAGCTGATGGCCCTCGTGCCGAAGTTCAACGCCGCGGGGATCGCGCCGTTCTCCCTCGGTGGGCAGTCGCGCTGGACGAGCATGATGTGGCTGGAGCTGCTGTTCGACCGCATCGGCGGCCCCGAGCTGTTCGAGTCGATCTACGACGGCACGCCGAACTGGACCGACCCGGCTGCCATCGACGCCCTCACCAAGGTCCAGGACCTGATCAAGGCCGGCGGTTTCGTCAAGGGCTTCGCCTCCATCACCGCCGACTCCAACGCCGACCAGGCGCTGCTGTACTCCGGCAAGGCCGCCATGATGCTGCACGGTCCCTGGACGTACGGCTCCATGAAGTCCGACGGCGGCGACTTCGTCTCCGGCGGCAACCTCGGGTACGTGAACTTCCCCGCCGTCGCCGGGGGCAAGGGCGACCCGGCCAACTCCTTCGGCAACCCGGCCCAGTACCTGTCGGTCTCCTCCACAGCGTCCCAGGCGCAGAAGGACATCGCCCTGGCCTTCTTCAAGGACGGTCTGAACACCGACGAGGAAGCCCACGAGTGGGTGGCGACCGGCGCGATACCGGTCGTCAAGGGTGTCGACGCCACGTTCGCCGGGCTCGAGGACGAGCAGTGGCTGAAGTTCACGTACGACCTGGTCACGAACGCCCCGTCCTTCGGGCAGTCGTGGGACCAGGCCCTGTCGCCGACCGAGGCCGAGACCCTGCTGGACACCATCGAGAAGCTCTTCGGCCTCGCGATCACCCCGCAGCAGTTCGCCGAGACCATGAACGGGGCGATCGGCTCGTGAGCGCGTCCGTGAGGACGGCCCCCGGTGCTCTCCCGACGGGGATCAGCCCGGGGCCGCGCACCTCCACCGGCCGACTGGGGTGGCTGGTGCTGCCGGCCCTGCTGATCTTCACCACCTTCGCCGTGGTCCCCCTCATCGGGGTGTTCGTCCTGAGCTTCACCTCCTGGGACGGCATCGGGGCGATCCACTTCGCCGGTCTCGGCAGCTGGAAGGCCGTGCTCACGGACCCCGGCCTTCCGCACGCGCTGTGGACCACCTTCCTGATCATCGTGCTGTCCTGGCTGGCCCAGACACCGCTGGCGATCCTGCTGGGCGTGTTCATCGCGGGGGGTCAGAAGTACCGCGCCCTGCTGGCGGTGCTGTTCTTCCTGCCGCTGCTGCTGTCGGCCGCGGCCGTGTCCATCGCCTACAAGGCGCTGCTCGACCCGAACTTCGGGCTGGGTCCGGGCCTGGGCCTGGGCTTCCTCACGCAGGACTGGCTGGGCCGGGGCACGCTGGCGGTGGGCGTGGTCATCTTCATCATCGCCTGGCAGTGGATCCCGTTCCACTCCCTGATCTTCCAGGGCGCGACCCGGCAGATCCCGGTCTCGATGTACGAGGCGGCGCAACTCGACGGCGCCGGGCGGGTGCGGCAGTTCTTCTCCATCACCCTGCCGCAGTTGAAGAACGCCCTCATCACGTCCTCGACACTCGTGATCGTGGGGTCGCTGACCTCGTTCGACCTGATCTTCGTCCTCACCGGCGGCGGGCCGAACGACGCGACCCGCGTTCTGGCCCTGGACATGTACCTGACCGGTTTCCGCGCCAACCAGATGGGGCTGGCCTCGGCCATCGCCGTGATCCTGGTCGTGGTCGGCCTGATCCTGGCCCAGCTCTTGCAGCGCCTCGGTGGCAAGGAACGCAACTCCCAGCTGGAAGGGGCCTGACCGATGACCACGCAAGCCGCCGCGAGTCCCGCGGCCCGCTCCACCGGCTCCACCCCTTCCGGTACGCGGCGCAGCTCGACGGAGCGCAAGAACTGGCTCGGCGGCACCTTCGGGTGGCTGTGGCTGCTCGTCGTGCTGGTCCCGATCTACTGGATCGTGATCACCAGCTTCAAGACCTCGGCGAACTACTTCGGCACCAACCCGCTCATCCCGCCGTCCTCACCGACGCTGGCCAACTACGAGATGGTGCTCGAAGCCGACTTCCTGCGCTACTTCGCCAACTCCCTCATCGTGACCGTGGGCGCCACCGTCCCGGCCGTGCTCATCTCCTTCATGGCCGCCTTCGCCATCGTGCGCGGCGGTGGCCGCTGGCTGAAGGCCGT
>NZ_PVZF01000040.1 GCF_003002055.1 Kineococcus rhizosphaerae | reverse complement strand
AACCTGGCTGCACCTCTACAACCATCACCGCCACCACACCGCCCTCGGCGGGCTAACGCCCGCCTCGCGCGTCACCAACCTCAGTGGTCAGTACAACTAGCTCTCCTCGGTGGTGGTGCTCTGGTGGGTGCTGGGACGCAGAAGGCGCCTGGATGCGTCGGTGAGCTCTGCGAGTGACTTCCCGTCGGGTCTCGTGAGGAAGCCCATGTCGCGGCATCGTCGGACGCGCGCCGACAGCGTGTTGCGACTGACTCCGCTCTCATTCGCCATGTACTGCAGCGGGTTACGTGTTCCTTTGACGATGTTGACGTAGATCATCGCGAACTGAGCCCACTGCTCAGGGGTCTCCACGCGACCGAGGATCGTGGTCAGGTCGTACTCCTGTCGCAGCCATTCCAAGCCGAGTCGTCCGAACTCGGCGCGGACATCTGCGAGAGGCAGGCTGCGGACGATCTCAGTGGTGATCCCATCGGTCGCCTCGACGGAGGTGTAGGAGTCGTCCTCGTCCGGCCGGAAGACCAGTCGGAGCTCGAGGGCGCCGAGGTCGGTCGGTCCGGGGATCTGGATGCCGAACTGGGCTCTCCAGCCCGGGCGCTCGAAGGTCACCCAGGTGTTCGGGCTGTTGGGTCCTGTGGGGGCGGGTGCGGCCACCCGAGTCCACTCCGTTGCAGAAGTCATGCTCAGATCATTGCACAACACATGGCACTAGACAAGTGCTGTGTGTTATGGTTGCGGAGCAGTCACGCCGACTGCGCATCGAAGACGTAGGAGACGACATGAGGAAGCACTCTGAGACCGAACAGCCCTGGGCGCTCGGCCTCCCCGAGGCGGCCAACCTGACGAACAAGGACATGGGAAAGCTCACGGGCACTAGTGAGCGCTACATCCGCGCGAACGCCGGGATCTTGGGGATCCCGCGTATCAAGATCGGCCGACAGTACAGGTACCGCCCCTCGGAGGTGGCGGCCTGGATGGACGCCCAGTCGATGGGTGCGCGGTGAGCGTCGCTTCGGTTACCCCTGTAGTTGAAGCCAGCCGTGCCCTTGGCACTCTGCAGGACCTGAGCCGAGGAGCTGGAGCACGGACGGATGCGCTTCGCTTCCGGCTGCAGGGTCTGCCGTGCCGTGTGGAGGACTTCGACGAGCTTCGCGAGCAGACCAACCGCTACCCGGCGTTCGTCATCCCGCACTTGCTCGTGCGGGGCCTGAACCTCTGGTACGGCCCGCCCAAGAGCAACAAGACCGGACTTGCGACAGCCCTCGTCTATGCCGCGTTGACCGGGCGATCGTTCCTAGGGGGGCAGCTGACGAACGCCGACGGAGCGCCTACATTCACGCGGGTCGTCATCCTGATCAGCGAGATCGGTGGGGAGCGGGACTACACCCAGTGGCTCGAGGAGCTTGGGCTCACCTCGGCACGTCACCTCCAAGTGATCACCATGTCTCGGCCCTGGACCCTGGAGGAGTGGGGTGACCTGGCCCAGGCGCTCGAGGCCGACGAAGAGACTCTCATCATCTTGGACAACTTGTCCGCGTCTACGGATGGCTCGGTCACCAGGGATGAGGACGTCAAGCCCGCTATCCAGGGCATGGGCCAGTGCCTCCGCTCGCGTGCCGTGGGCCTAATCCTTGGACATGCCACCAACTCCGCCATGACCGAGGGGGGTAAGCCCCTTGGTAGTACCTACATCGAGTCCGCCGTGCGCTGGCTCGTTGAGATCCGTAAGCCGACCAAGAGAGACGACACCTTTTGTGAGCTCAGCGCTCGAGGCAACTGGGGGCGCAGCCACAAGCAGACCTTGGAGCGGGGTGAGCGCGTGGCGGAGTGGTCAGTCGTCGATACGAAAGACGCAGACACACTCTCCCGCGAAGCTGGGGAGACTAGGAAGGCGAAGCAGCGCAAGACGGCTGACCGCAACGCGGAGATCGCAGACGCCGTCGTGGCCAACTGTCAGGGCATGACGAAGAAGGAGACCGCCGCTTGGATCAGCGAACAGAGGTTCCCAGGAGGCAACGGTGGAACGGTTTCGGCTGCAACGGCGGAGAAGAACTTGTCGGGTGACGGCAAGCAGTACGGTTCCCTGCTCGACCATGCAGGCGGTAAGTGGTCTCGCCGTGGATAGACCGGTTACCCCATTCACCGGTTACCCCAAAGAGTGCTCTCAAACCCGAGTGAACAACAGCGGGGCTGATCGTCCTGCCTCGCCTGAACCATGCCCTCGCTGAGCGCAGCAGCGCTCGGGCGAACCTCAAGCAGTCCGGTTGAAGCCGGCCTGGCAGCGCCCGACGACGGAAGGAGGAGAGAAGGGACTGGTCCGACGCCCACAGCGTCGACCTGACGAACACATCTGATCGGAGTCGTTGAAGCGACTCCGACGGAAGGTAGTGGTCACTAGACCGAGCGGGCTTCAGGCCCGCTCGACCTCTTGAGCTTACCTGCACATGTTGCGGTCGGACTACCTCTGCAGAGGTCGCCGACCGATCTCGGACAGGCGCCGCCGAGCTCGTCGTCGGCGCTGTCACCAGTCATGCCCATCGAGGGTGCCGCCATGAGGGCGGACACCCGACCTCGTCATGCCGTCGCACGACGGCGGTCATCGAAGTACAGGAGAACAAGCATGTTGAACTCGATCACCACGAGCATGGCGACCAGTGAGACGCCGCGTCCGCGGGGCGTCAGGTGCTCACACCTGATGGAGAACGGATCCAAGTGCGGCGGGCGCGCATTGCGCACCGGTCCGTACACGATGGCCACTGGCTGCCAGCGGCACGCAAGCAGTGAAGAGAGGGCCATCCGCAAGGCCTGGTTCCAGCGCATCGCGATTCGACGCGCCATGCGGGCCTCGGCGTGAACTCTTCGACTATGCCATCTGCGACCTCGAGTGCGGTCAGCTTCGCTGGCCAGCTCATGCCCCACCAGCTCGAGGCCTTGGCCTTCGCCCAGGACAACCCCCGCGCCCTGTGCGCGCTGGGCACCGGTCTCGGGAAAACCGCCACGGCCACCGGCCTGGCGGCCTGGATGCTCGACACCGACCAGCTGCCGGCTCAGGCCAACGTCCCGGCCGTGGTGTATTTGACCGATGCACCTCTGGTGGAGCAGACCGCCGCCGAGGTGCAGCGGTTCTGCCCGCACCTGGCGGTGTCCACGACCAAGGAGTCCCGGTGGGCGAACACCGCCCCTGGTCCTCGGGTGCTGGCGCAGTTCCGCGAGCGCCAGGGGGACCGCCCCCTGGTCGTCGTGGGGACCTACCAGTGGTTGCGTGCTCGCATCGAGTCCACGGCAGCCAGCTGGGCCCCGGCCCTGCTGGTGCTCGATGAGGTCACCGCCGTCTCCGGTGGTGGTCCTGAGCAGCAGGCAGCGCTGGCCCTCAGTGGTCGCTCCCAGCGGGTGCTGGGGCTGTCGGCCACTCCGTGGCAGTCGAACCCGTTGCAGGCCTTCTCGGTGCTGGAGAGCATCGGTACCCCGGGCCTGTGGCCCCGGGGCCAGTTCGAGCGCGAGTTCGTCCGCTGGTCGCAGGCCTACGAGGTCAGCCCGGGGCGCTGGGTGGAGCCCAAGCCCGAGGACTTCGCCAGCTCCGCCCACCACCAGGCGTTCACCGACTACCTGCACCAGGTGATGCACCGCGTCAGCGCCGAGGAGACCGGACAGCGCCTGCCCGAGCTGACCCGCTCGGTGGTCTGGGTGCGGCTGCACCCGGCCCAGCAGAAGGCCTACGAGAACGGCAGCCGCATCGGCGGCTCGACCGGTCACAAAAAGCAGGAGGTCGCCGGCCGTCACCACGAGGACGTCTCCTCGCTGGTGGAGGAGCTGGTGGCCCAGCTGACCGGCCCCTACGCGGGCCGTCAGGCCGTCGTCTACTGCGAGTCCTTGGCCGTCCTGCCGTTGGCAGCAGCGGCCCTGGCGGCTGTGGGCATCTCCTCGACCGCCATCGAGGGCAAGGTCCCGCAGGCCGAACGTGAGCACGCCGTGGCCCGCTTCTGCGCGGGCCAGGTGCAGGTCCTGCTGGGGTCCTCGGTCCTAGAGCGTGGGCTGAACTTGCAGACCGCGAACCTGCTGATCTCCCTGGACTCCTCGTGGACGGACGACCGCGAGACTCAGCGCGAGGGCCGCATCCGCAGGATTGGTTCTGAGCACGAGCAGGCCCACCACCTAGTGCTACTGCCGGAGACCAAGCTGGTCCAGCGCAAGGTCGCCAAGGTTCAGCTACGCGCCGAGCTGGCCCGCAGCGTTCTAGCTGGCCGATGACCGACTACCTAGTCGCAGACGCAGAAGGAGGCCCACGGTGGACCTCCTTCTGCATCAACTTCCAGGCAAGTATTTGGCTTGCTCGACAGTCGTTAAAGAGGTTACGCAGACCCGCTTAACTACCTGCTGAAGACGCTTGGAGTCACCACATGCACACATCTTCGATGTATAGGGAAGCTCGACATTGAACCCAATCTCTTTGCCCAGATCAGGCGCCGAGGGGGCTTAGAGGGATCTAGACCTCTCCCCAAGACTACTTACTACAGACAAAGTAGTTATACACGATGATTCATCTTGCCTAGAGGGTGTGGGGGGCTTATTAGGTCCCACACTTAGGGCACGACAAGGCGCTGACCGGGATATCAAAAATCCACCTCGCCTCAGCGAAACAGGAGGTGCCATACACCCTCTTAGCGAGGTCTAGCGCCCTGCCGCATTTCGCTAGATTCATCAGAGGACCTAGCGGATGAGTACCCCTCTTCTTCGTCAGGTGATTCGTCACCAAACGAAGATCCATAGTGCTCATTGCTCATAAGTAGCCACGGGTCTAGGTCCGCCAAAGCTGCCAAGTCGGGAGAAACTCTCTGCCGGCAGGCTTGCAGGAAGGCTCGCTCAGCCCGAGCAGCGAGTACATCCTCCGGCGTAAAGCCCTGCTTGAGAGCCTCTGCCTGATTCATCGCCGATGCCTCTTCCCCTCGGTCTGACGAGCCCTGAGCTGTACCACGGTCTGTGCCATCATCGCTCGGTCGCGACGACTTGCCAAGCTGGTCGTCGCGACCTCTACGAGGATCAGCCACCCGGCCTCGCGGCGAGCCGCGTTGCTACTGTCTGTGACCGACTCCACCCCGAACTGGAAGCGCTTCCACGCCTCGCCCCGCTGCGCAAGACGGTGCGCTCTGAGAGTCAGCGTTGCAGTGATGAACAGTGCCACCACAGCAACACATGCCGTGATCACCGCCGCCGTGATGGGCGCGTTCGACCCCGGCGCAGGCAAGTTGATGCTAATCAAACGGGTCTCCAGTGAACCTCAGCAGATGATACTTGGCAAGGTATCAGCGCTACTGCAGGAACACTAGCTCAAGAGCGCAGATGCCTTCGAGTCCTCCGAGTCCTCGCATCCTTCTACCTCACGCGATAAGCTTCGCGTTGCCTGGAATATTCACTAATGACACTATCGGATTCTATCTTCCGAACGTCATATGAGCGTCTGGTGGCAGGTGGCCGACATGTTCCTTACCTTAGCCGTAATTCTATGGTGGCTTGCAGCAATACAACTCTACTTAGCATTAATGAAAGTGGACCTGTCATGGTTTCGCTGGCGGCTTGTTAGGCAAGCGCGCGTGTTCTTTAATAGTGACGAGGGAGGTCCAGACTCTGAGATATCTAGTTTTCTCGCTCACTGCAGGTTCCTGGATGAACCTAAGAGGAAGCTATCTTATTGGCGTGAACTTTGCCTCGTACTCACGACAGCTCTTGCGAGTTTCTCGACCTTTCGCTGGTCGAGCAACTCGATAGTTTCGACAATTTTCTTCACTATTATGCTCGCACTGGTCTTAGTGACGAGCGCAAATACGATTTCTCTTCTGCTTCGCCGGAACTCAAAAAGTAAGAGATCCTTTCCATATAATCTTAAGCAACACGATAGTCAAGGGAATAATCGGAGGATTCTGAAAGTTGCGGACGCACTTGCTGCGCCTTACCAATCGCTACGCAGACATGCCACTGGAGCTATTTTCTATCCAACACAAGGCTGGGCTAGCAGTCTGCAAAGCACCCTATTGAGTCGCCGCCACGCACGGGAACGTGAGCAGGTAGCTGGAAGACTTCAACCAGCGCTGAGGACGTCTAGTCTCACAAACTATCCAAAGAAGTCTCAACCTCCCGCTTGGGTATATGCGTATATCCAGCGAGCTGTAGCAATCGATGCAACAGTAGCAGCACTTGCGTCCTTTACGGCCTTTTATCTTCGTTTCCATGCCGAGCCCGCGGATCTTTCTACGCGTTCCGGTCTCATGAACATCCTTTGGGCGGCCTTGTTTCCCATAACATGGGTCGCCGCCATGGGTCTGTCGAAAAATTATGAAACACGATCAGTGGGCGTTGATTTAAAGGAATATAATCGAGTCGCTAGATCCGCCTTGCTCGTTTTGACTACGACTGCGGTGACATCATGGCTTTTTCATTTCGACTTTTCCCCCGGTTTAGCGGCGTGGGGGATATTTCTTGTGGTGATCCTGAATTTGTTTGGCAGATATACTCAGCGCCAAGATCTTTATGCCCGACGCATGCGCGGTGAGGCAAGTCAGACCGTCGTCGCCGTCGGCCACCGCGCCGCCGTCGCCGGCATGGCCCGCCAGCTGCACCGCGCCAGCTACCACGGCATGCGCATCGTCGGGGCCTGCGTCCCCGGCGGCCCCGGCAGCGCGGCCGACGACGCCGAGCTGCGCGAGCTCGGCATCCCCGTCATCGGCAGCCTCGACGACGTCCGCCACGCCGTCACCACCGTGGACGCCGACATCGTGGCCGTCACCGCCAGCCCCGAGCTCGAGGGCCCTGGTCTGCGTCGCCTTAGTTGGGAGCTCGAAGCCACTCGCGCCGAGCTCGTTATCGCGCCAGGACTGATTGACGTCTTTGGTTCGCGAATTAGTACCTACCCAGTCTCGGAGCTATCACTATTGCAGATTGATCATCCCGACCTGCAGGGCTCGCGACGACTCGCAAAAGGAGCGTTTGACCGCCTAAGCGCCAGTTTGGCCCTCGTCGTGCTCAGTCCGCTGTTCCTCGCTCTCGCCGTCGCCATCAAGCTCGACAGCAAGGGCCCGGTCTTCTTCCGGCAGCAGCGTATCGGCAAGGACGGTAATTCCTTCCCGATGATGAAGTTCCGCTCCATGGTCGCTGACGCTGAGGAGATTCTTTTACAACTGCGCGACCTCACCGACGGCAACGGCGTCCTGTTCAAGATGAAGGTCGACCCGCGCATCACTCGCATCGGCCGCGTCCTGCGCCGCTACTCCCTCGACGAGCTGCCCCAGCTCATCAACATCGTGCGCGGCGAGATGTCGCTCGTCGGCCCCCGCCCGCCGCTGCAGAAGGAGGTCGACGAGTACGGCTTCGACATGCGTCGCCGCCTGCTGGTCAAGCCGGGCCTGACGGGGCTGTGGCAGATCAACGGCCGCTCCGACCTCGACTGGGACGAGTCGGTCCGCCTCGACGTGCGCTATGTCGATAACTGGTCCCTCGCCTTCGACTTCATGATCCTCTGGAGGACCGCCGGCATCGTTTTGCGCGGGCGCGGCGCCTACTAGGTTCTAACCCGACCCAAGGTAGTTCCGTATCAATACTTACTTCCACAAGCCTTATCGATGCCCGAGTAGGCCCTTGCTGGTAAAGTTTCTCGCTGCTGACAGAGCCTACAGAAGACTCGTGGAAGTATCAGTCTCTGAGGTTATTCGCCAAAGTCTCGAGTTCTTCGGCGACTAAATATGCGCGTTGCGAGTCGAGTTCATTGGCGTATCGGCCAAGAAACTCGATCGCCCAATTTATTTTCGGCCCAATTTCTTGTCCGGCAGGCTGAGATGTCGACCAAAGCTCCAAGTTACCGGTCCATAGGTTTCCCCGCTGGTTCATCCGAGGCGGACCGTCTGTCTGGTTGTCGAGCCTGTCGCCGTTGATGTGGTGGATTTGCTCGCCTTTGTCGGTACGGATTCCCTTGCCCCACGCAGCTTCAAAGGCGACATGATGTGCCAGGCGAGGTCGCCCTCCCTGAGGGTTGGGCACTACAAGGTAGCCGTTGGAGTTGATGGTTCCGGTGCCCCGCTCACGTTCGAGACGCTTGATCGGTGCATCCCAGTCCGGCCGGCCAGCTCGGTGCCGAGCTCGGTGCTCGGCGCAGAGACCGTGTGAGTTAGCGCACGGGCCTTCGCATCCCTCAATGCGACAGAGGCCCTCGCGCACCAATGCCCAAGTTCGCAGTTGGCTCAAGGGCTTGCCAGCGAGATGCTGCTTGGCGTGGCTCTGACACAGCTTCAGAGCCTGGCGGTGGATGGTTGTGTCCACCAGAGTGGTGTACGACCAGGCCGGTGACAGGCGTGGCTGACACGTAGAAGGCGGCCACCGCGTGATGCTTCGAAGGACCTCTC
>NZ_PVZF01000039.1 GCF_003002055.1 Kineococcus rhizosphaerae | reverse complement strand
CGTGACCAGTCACGTGACCGGTCTCCTGACCGTCGCTGAGACCGTCGCCGAGACGGGGGCGAGTGAGTCGACGATCCGCCGACGGCTCCGCGAGAAGGCGTTCCCGGGCGCGGTCCGGGAGACCGGCGGCGGGTGGCGCGTTCCGCGTGAGGACCTCGTCGCCGCGGGCCTGCTGACCGGCTCACCGGTCGAGGGGGAGGCCGTCGAGGAGACGGTCGTCGACGTCCGCGACCCCGTCGTCGTCGACGTCGCCCTCGTCGAGCGGGCCGCCCGGGCGGAGGCCCGCGTCGAGGTCCTCGACGGCCTGGCCGACGAGGTCGCCCGGCTCCGGTCGGACCTCGCCGAGTGGCGCGACCGGGCCGTCGGCGCGGAGGCCACGAGGGATGCCGCGGTCGCGGAGGCGGAGCGGTTGCGTGAGGTCGACGGACGACGGGCGGGGGAGTTGGCCGCCGCGGTCGAGCGGGCGGCCCGGGCGGAGGGTCGAGCGGAGGGACTTCTCGCGCGGATCACGCCGCGGGCGGTCGAGGCCGTCGACGTCGACTCGGACGTCGAGGACGCCGTCGTCGACGAGGAGGACGCCGTCGAGCCGGAGACGGCAGGGGAGACGCTCGCCGAAGAGGTCCCGCCGGTCGTCGACGAGGTCGAGGAGGTCGAACGGCCCGGAGCGTGGTCCGCGGTCCGCGGGTGGTTCCGGCGCCGGTAGGACCTCAGGACACCGACGCGAGGTGCTCGTCGAGTGCGGCGCGGGCGGCGACCTCGTTCGGGGCGACCCCGTCGGCCACCTCGCACCGGCAGCGCCACACCCATGCCTGATCCATCGCCTCGATGAACAGCTCGCCGTGTTCCTGGTCCTCGTCCATGTCACCGAACGTAGCGACAGCGGAACGGTCTATGTCGGCGATTGACCGGTTCGCCGGTCACGTCTCAGAAACGATCTGTCGGCGTGTCCTGCGCGGCATTCCGGGGCTGATCCGGAAGGGTCGCCCGGAAGTCCGCCAGAAAGGCGGAGGGGCCGCCCGCGACTGCGAATCGCGGAACGGCCCCCACCACTATCCGGACTCACATTCCGGAGAGCGGCCCGAACATGAGCGTAAGTGCCCCCGTCGAGACTGTCGACACACACGCCGATGAATGGGTGTCCGTGTGTACGTACACATGGAAAACCGGGCAACGGTCACGGTGGGTGATCGGCGACTGAGGTGCCGATCACGGCGCGTCGACGCGCCCCCTTCTCCTCGACGACCGAGACGTCCCCGGCTGCGCTGCGCTGGCGCGCGGCCCAGGCCGCCCGCCTCGTCATGTACCCGCCCGCGTGGCTGCGCCTCGTCGAGGACGTTGTCGTCGCTGAGACCGGGCGCCGGGACCTGCGGGACCACCTCCTGACCTACGTGCGCGCCCTGGCCTTCCGCGCCCGCGGGGACGCGACCACGTGCCTGACCAGGGCGGAGGCCGCCGACCTCCTGGGCGTCACGGAGCGGACCGTCTCGAAGCTGCGGCGGTGGCTGGCCGACCGCGGCCTCCTCCTGACCGTCGAGGAGGGCAGCACGGCGACCACCCGTGGCGCCCACGCCGCCCCGGGCCTCGACGGGAACCGAGGGGCTGTCTACCTCCTGACCCGACCGGTCGAGGAGGTCGTCGAGGATGACGAAACCCGTTGTCTCCCAACGCAGGAACTACGAAAGTTCACCCCCCCTCTCTCCGTCAGGAGAGAGGATCAACGGAACCCCGCGCGGGCGCGCGAGACGCCGTGCGCCCCGGCAACGGGGGAGCCTGGGCGGCGGCTGCGCCGGGATGGGGTGAGGTCGAGGGGGCAGCGGAAGTCCGACGAGCTGCGGCTCTCGATCGCGGTCCTCGACCGGCTCGCCGCCCTGGCCGAACATGAGCACGCCCCCCACCTCGACACCCTCGCCGCGGGCGTCGGCCCGGCGTTCCTGCGGTCTCTGCTGCGGGCCGCGGGCCTGCTCGACCTCGACGTCGAGGCGGTCGTCTGGGCGATCCGGCACGCCCCCGACGGGACCCGGCACACGGTCGGGACGGCCCCGGGGCACCCGGTCGCCGTGCTGCGCTGGCGCCTGGGCCTGTGGTCGTTCCTCGTCGCCCGGTACGGCCCGGAGATGCCGTTCCGAGACCTGCGCCGTCACCGCGAGGTCCTCGACGAGGTCCGGGTCCGGCGCGAGGTCGAGGCCCTCGACCGGGCGATCGGCGAGGCAGCGGCGGACGTCGGTCTCGTCGAGGTCCGGGCGATCCTCGCCGCCGGGCGGGCCGCCCGGGCGTCGGCCTGAGCTTGCACGCTCACAACCCGTGTAGCTGTTCTGCACACCGCCACTGGCCCCCGTACGCCGCGTGGCCTGCGGGGACGTGACTCCGGGGTGAGCACCTCCTGCGCGCCCCATGCACGGGGTCTGCACACCCGGTGAAAGTCGGCTCCCAGCGGGCCTAGCGTGGTTCCTGCCCGCCACGGCAACGCACGACGAACCCCCTCCGGGGGTCCTCGTCGTGCCCGGCGAGAGGTGGGCGCCCGATGGGCGAGAAGTACCCGGACGACGCGGTCGTCCGTGCTGAAGGGGCCGCCGCGGTGGTCGGCAAGAGCGTCGCCACGTTCCGGCGTCGGGTGAGGGCGCACGGCGGGCCGCCCTCGTACCGGCAGGGCGGGCACCTCGTGTACCGCGTCGGCGAGGTCCGCAGGTGGTGGGAGGCCGTCGAAAGCGCCCTCGTCCCGATCGAGACGGGCACCGGGGCGAGTCGATGAACCACGGCACCGCGGCGGCGGTCCCTGCCAGGACCGCCGCCGCCGACGAACACGATTCCCAGGTCCCGACCATCGTCGACGACGTCGGCGTCCGCGTCGAGACCGCCGACGAGGTCGCCGCCGCAACCGCGGCCCTCGACGGCGCGACCGCCGTCGTCGTCACCACGACGTCCCCGACCGGCGTCGAGCGGACCCGCCGGGTCGTGTGCCTGACCCTCGCCGGAGCGGAGGCGACCGTCGACCGCGCCCACGCCCGTGGGCACCGCGCGACCGCCGTCGTCGTCCGCCTCGTCCCCCTGGGGGCGATCCGGTGAGCGTCGAGGAACACCCCTCCGACGAGGACCGGGACCGTCTCCGCGACCGGTCGAGGCCCGCGTTCGTGGTCCTCGTCCGCACGCCGCGGGCCGCGTTCTCTCACGTCCGCCTGACGCGGGGCGCCGCCGACCGCAACGCTGCGGAACACCACCTCCGCGGTCGGTCGGTCCGTGTCGTCGAGGTTGCCGTCGTCGCCGTCGACGGGACGTCGCTGGACCCGTCGGTCCTCCCGGAACCGGGCGAGGAGGTCAAGGTCCCGAAGGTGTCGAGGCACCGCCGGAACTGGACCCGCCCCGCTGCGCCGGTCGACCTGTCGAGCTTCGACCGTCCCGTCCGCGAACTCGACGGCGACGAGGACCTCGACGGGCGGGGGACCTCGTGACGTGGACCCGCCTCGACGACAACCTGATCGCGACCCTGTTCGTTCAGGGCCTCCCGGAGCGTGCGTTCACGACGTACGTCGAGGTCCTCGCGTACGGGAACCGCTACCTGACCGACGGGGAGTTTCCGCGTCGGGCGCTGGCCCTGCTGCTCTACAGCCGCGAGGAGGCCGACGAGCGGCTGAAACTCCTCGTTGAGGCTGGCCTTCTCGACGAAACCCCCGACGGCTGGCAGGTCGTCGGGTGGGCCGACAAGGCGCACCAGGAGAAGGCGACGACGGTCGAGAACCGCCGCAAGGCGAACGCGGAGACGACGGAGCGGAGTCGCCTGCACCGCACCGGGAACCACTCGAAGTGCCTCCCCCGGAGCCGTTGCCGCACGGGCTGATCGGGCCTGTGACACGTCACGTACACCGTCACGTGACGCGTCACGTACACGGTCACGTGACGCCTACCCCTCCCATCCCCTCCCGACCGGAGGGAGGGAGGGATGGGAGGGGTGGCGCGGAACCACCAGCGGGAACCACCAGCGTGATTCGCCGTGATTCGCCGTGACCTGCCCCTGCCGTTGCCCTCGACCCATGGTCGGCCCTCCCGCGCACCCCCGGGGGCCGTGGGGTCGACCGCCAACCAGGCGCCGCGGCTGCGCCGCGGTGCGAACGACCCGGTCGACGTCCCGTCGACCGGCACGAGCACGAGGAGGAACCATGCACGAGCACGTGAACCGCGCCGGACCGTCGGATGAGGTCCTCGCCTCCGCCGCGGTGGTGGCGTTGAACGAGGCCGCCGCCGGGCACGGGGTCGAACTCCCGGACCCGCACCCGGACGACGTGGCGCCGAGGGCGACCGTCGATCCGGGCGAACTCGTCGGCGAGGCCCCCCACGGGTGGGCCGTCATGGCGTTGGCACCGCTGGACGGGGGCGCGCGGACGTTGGGGGTCGGGACGGTCGTCGAGACTGCGGGCGCGGCCCGTCTCGCGGTCGCCTACGTCCGGGCGCGTGGGTGGCAGGCCCAGGCCCGCCCGCACGAGGTCGAGGAGGCGCACTGTGCCTGAGCGCGAGGACACCACGTCGGCGCCTGTGGTCGGCCCTGAGACGTCCGCGGCCCCGGAGCGGGACGGAGGGGCCGCCGGGACCGGATCGGGCGTCTCCGGGGCGCCTGGGGCCGATTCCGGGCCGGTCGAGGATGGGGCCGGCGATCGGGTCGAGGCTCAGGACGAGGCCGGGACCGGCGACGAGTCGGACGGGGACGACGAACCCGACGGCGACCGGGACGAGGACCGCGGGCACCGCGAGGCCGCCCGTCGTCGTCGTGAACTGCGCGAGGCCCGGGCGGAGCGGGACCGCCTCGCCGCGGTCGTGGAGCGGTTCCAGCGCCGCGACGTCGAGGCGTTCGTCACGGAGAAACTCGTCGACGCCGCCGACGTGTGGCGCGACGGCCTGACCCTGCCCGACGTTCTCGACGACGACGGCGACGTCGACGCGGTGAAACTCGCCGCCGCCGTCGACGCCCTCGTTCAGGCACACCCGCACTGGGCCGTGGATCACGGAGACTTCCGCCGTCACGGCGGCGGAGGGCGCGGGTCGGCCCCGACCCCGGAGGGGGTCGGCACGCGCGCCCTGGGCGCGGCCCTGGCGGCCGCTGCCGGACGTGCCCCGACGAGGCGTTGACCGGGTAACGTTGACCTCGACGACCGCGAACTCGCCCAGGGGGCGCCGCGGTCGTCGAGGCGGCCCGGGACGGGCACCGCGCACGGCCCGGGATGGGCGGCACGGGAACGCACCACCCACACCCCACGCGCTACCCGTGCGCCGTCCCCAGGAGTCCCCATGCCGAACAACACCACGAACACCGCCGCGATCCTGCGACCCGAACAGGTCGCCGACCTCGTCATCAAACCTGCTCTTGCCCAGGCGATCGCGGCCCAGGCGACGACGGTTCAGTCGACCGCCTCGAACTCGCTCCGCATCCCGCTCGTGACGTCCGACCCGACGACCGGGTGGGTCGCGGAGGAGGCGGAGATTCCCCTCTCGACGATGGGCCTCGACGAACTCGTCGTGACGCCGTCGAAGGTGGCCGGTCTCGTGTCGGTTTCTCGCGAGGCCGCCGACGACACCTCTCCCGCCGCGACGACCTCGATCGGTAACGGCCTCGCCCGTGACATCGCCCGCAAGCTCGATGCCGCGTTCGCCGGGAACCTCGCGTCCCCGGCGCCGAAGGGCCTCGCGTCCCTGAAGGACGCGGACGTGTCCCTCGTGACGAAGTCCGGCGCGTTCGCCAACGGCGACAGTCTCGACGCGTTCGCCGAAGCGGCCTCGATGGTCGAGGTCGAGGGCGGTTCGATCACGGCATGGTTGGCCCACCCGAACGACGCCCTCGCCCTGGGCAAGCTGAAGGCGGAGACGAACTCCGTCGTCCCGCTCCTGTCCGCCGACCCGACCCAGGCCGCACGCCGGACGATCGAGGGCCGCCCGGTCCTCGTGTCCCCGTCGATCGCGCCCGGGACGATCTACGGCGTCGACAAGCTCGTGACGTTCCTCGTCCTGCGCGAGGACACCCGCGTCGAGGTCGACGGGTCGGCGTTCTTCACCTCCGACCGCATCGCCGTCCGCGCCGTCATGCGCGCCGGGTTCGGGTTCGCCAACCCCAAGCGCATCGCGCGCGTCAAGGTCACGACCTCCTGAGCCTCCGGGCCGCCGTCACCCTTGTCAGTGCCCGACGGCGGCCCGGTTCGCGTTGACCCCTCTCACGCACCCCGGGCGGGCCCGGGGTCGGGTCGACGAGTCCGACGCCTCCGCCCGCCCCGTGTCCTCTCAGACGCGGGCGGGCGGAGGTGGTCGGCCCCCACCACCTCCGCCGGGATCACGCACGCACGACCGGCGACGAGGGACCGCCCCCGGGCGGTTGTCCGGCCCCGGTCGTCGTTCGGCGGGTAGCCGGTCCCCCCGCCTCCCGGGCGTCCACCCGGGAGGCGGGACACACCCACACCCCCACCCCCACCTGCACCCCCCGACCCCCCCCCGCCGTCGAGGAGGCCCCCGTGCCACGCCGGACCCGCCCCACCCGTCAGACCCGCCGACGCCTGCCGACCCTCGACGTCGTCGAGGCCGCCGACCACGACGCCTACACGGAGCGGATCGCCCGGCGCCTCGACCGGCGCGCACCCGTCAAGGACCAGGCCGTCGACGTCGAGGCCGACCACGTCGAGGGCGCCGCGCCGGACGCCGCCACGACGTCCACGAGGGGGCGGCGATGACGACGTCGAGGACCGGCACGAACGAGTGGAAGAAGGCACGGGCGCGCGTCCTGGCGCGCTCGACGGTCTGTCACCTGTGCGGCCTGCCGGGCGCGAACGAGGTCGACCACGTCGTCCCGTACTCCCGCGGCGGCGGCGACAACGAGGAGAACCTCCGCCCCGCGCACAGGTCGTGCAACCGGAGCAAGGGCGCACGGATCACCGGTCCCGTCCTGCCCCGCACGCGCGCCGAGGTCGCCGTCGCCATGCGCGAGTGGGAGCGGACGGTCGGGCCGTCGCGGGAGTGGTGACGACCCCCGAAGGGGTATGGCGGGGGACCCCTCGCGAGGGGTCGCAGAGTCGCTAGCTCGGGAGGCGATTTCTCCCTCCGCGTCGTGTGACCGCCACGGTTCGGCCTACTCGTCCGGGTCGGGATCGTTCCCGCCTGTCAGAGCGCGCACGAGGGGAGTGAGGGCGATCAGGACCCCGGCGACGAGACCGAGGGCGGCGATGTTGGCCCCCGGAACGAGCACGGCGTAGACGCACATGCCGACGATGGCGGCGACGATGAAGCGGACGAACGGGTCGAGACGGCGCACAGTGGCTCCTATGACGAGACACCCGACGCGACGAACGCGACGGGAGACCCCCCGATGCCCGGGGGCGTCACATGAGCAGGCACCTACCTCCAGAAGACCTGACCGTGGGCGACCTGCTGTCGCCCGTCGTGACTGTGAACGCGCACGATTTTCCGGCTGTTCCCGGAGCGACCGGTCACGTTCAGTGCCCGCCGGCCTCGCCCTCCGTGTTCGGGCCGAGGCCGTCTAGGAGGTCCTGTTCGACCTCAGCGGAGCGGGATCGTGTCGAACGGCGGTTGGCAGCCGCGCGGGCACGCGAACCCGGCGACGATCTCGCAGACCGGCTCGTCCTTCTGGTGCGAGTCGACCGTGTTCACGGTGACGCGTGCGCCGGAACGCTGGCAGTCCGGGCACGTGACGGTGCGTGTGGTGGGCATGGGTCCTCCTCGGGACGACTGGGTAGGTGCTACGTCGAGGGCACCATGCCGAAGCGGTTAGTGTCGCGGACCCCTCGTGCGGACCTTGCCGATCCCGGCGACGCGGGGCGACCCTCGTCTAGTGACGCGCCCCTCCCCCGTTCCTCCCGGACCGACGGACCACGATCGCCGGATCGCCGCGATCGAGGCGGACCGCTCGTACGCGGAGTGGGCGGCCCGCCTGCCCGACAACCTGCGCCCGGCGGAGTTCCCGACCGCCGCCGACGCACGGGCCGCGGTCCGGGTCGCCGACGACCTCCTCGTCGACCTGACCCCCGTCGCGACCTGGGCGTGCCTGGGCCGTCGGCACGGAGAGTGCCGGGGCGTCGAGGAGGAGGACGCGTCCCGTCCCTGCGCCTGCTCCTGCCACCGGTCGTGACCCAGGCCGACGGCGTCCGGGCGTGGTGGTCGGCCCTCGACGAGGTCGACCGGCGCCGGGTCCTGCGCCTGGGCGACGACGACCTCCTCGCCGAGGACCTCGCGACCGGTCTCGCGATGCACGGCGTGACCGTCGTCCCCCTCGACCGCTCCCCCGTCGACGGGCGTCCCTCCGGGTGGGCCCCGCCGGACGTCCTGCTCGACCTCCTCGTCGAGGTCCGGGCGTCCTGACGGGGTCGTGTCGGAGGCGTGTGGTCGAGTGCTCGACGACGGCCCGGGACGGTCGGCGCGACGGGGAAGGTCGCGCCGGGCGCCTCCGGGCCGTCGTCGTCTCCCCCGGCGAGCCTCCTCGCCGTTGAGGGCGCCGTCGGTCACGGTGACCGGCGTGACCGGTCAACGAACGCGACACCCTGTCAGCCGTGACAGGCATGACAGGCCCTCCCACCTGCGGCGATGGTCACGTGACCA
>NZ_PVZF01000038.1 GCF_003002055.1 Kineococcus rhizosphaerae | reverse complement strand
TCTGCGTCGTGGTGAGGACACCGGCCATGCTCAACTCCTGTCAGCGACCAACCATGATCATCTCATGGGTGTTGCGCTGACTCCTTGAGACCGCCATCCATCTTCACGATCATCTTTGGTGTACCACTGTTCCTGCTCATCAACACCGGGGCCGTGGTGGCCATCGTCGTGGCCGTGGCCCTGTCGCTGATGTTTTCCCACGACCCCATCTTTGCGGTGGAGTCGTCATGGTTCTCCGAGAAGTTCCCGCCCGAGGTCCGGTCTTCGGGTATCTCGCTGGGGTACAACAGTGCTTCGCTCGTCGCGGGGACCCTCCCGTTCCTGGCCACCGCCCTCTACAACGCGGCGGGCTGGATTGGACCTGCGCTCCTGTTCAGTGCCCTGGGGGTCATCTCCACCCTGGTCGCGATTAAGAGTCCGGAAACAGCACCGCTGAAGGTTGCGGCCCGGGCGGGCAAACACGAGGCGACGCAGGTCAGCTGACACGACCTTGAACCCGAATCCCGTCGATACGAACTGCGAGACATGACCAGAGTTTTCGGAGACCCCGCCCTGTTTGTCGACGATTCCGTTGCCGGTTTCGTGGACCTCTACGCCCACTTCGTGCAGCCCGTGCCGCACGGGGTGATCCGTTCCACGGCCACCCCCGAGGGGAAGGTCGCCGTCATCGCCGGCGGCGGGTCGGGGCACTACCCCGCCTTCGGCGGCTACGTCGGGCCGGGTCTGGCCGACGCCGCGGTCTGCGGCAACGTGTTCGCCTCCCCCTCCACCCGCTGGGTCTACGACGTCGCCAAGGCCGCCAACCGCGGCGGCGGGGTGCTGCTCGGGTTCGGCAACTACGCCGGGGACATCCTCAACTTCGGTCTCGCCGCGGAACGACTGCGCGCCGAGGGCATCCCCGCGGAACTGCTCGTCGTCACCGACGACGTCGCCTCCGAGGGCCAGGGCGCCAACGGTGAACGTCGCGGCATCGCCGGTGACTTTGTCGCCTTCAAGATCGCCGGTGGCGCCGCCGAGGCCGGTTACGGCTTCGACGACGTGGTGCGGGTCTCCCGCCACGTCAACGACGTCACCCGCTCGATGGGCATCGCGTTCGAGGGCTGCACCCTGCCGGGTGAGACGGAACCCCTGTTCACGGTGACACCCGGGAACATGGCCGTCGGCCTCGGCATCCACGGCGAGCCGGGCATCTCCGAGGAGCCGATCGGCACCCCCGAGGAGATCGCCACCCTGCTGGTGGAGAAGGTCCTCGCCGGGAAGCCGGAGTCGGCGCCCGACTCGGGCCGGATCGCGGTCCTCGTCAACGGCCTCGGGTCGACGAAGTACGAAGAGCTGTTCCTGCTCTACGTGCCCATCGCGAAGCAGCTGCGTGCGGCGGGCTACGAGATCGTGGCCCCGCAGGTCGGCGAACTCGTCACCAGCCTGGACATGGCGGGCTGCTCGCTGACCGTCACGTGGCTGGACGAGGAGCTCGAGAAGCTCTGGACCGACCCAGCGCAGTGCCCGGCCCTGTCCGTGGGCGCGACCATCGAGACCACACCGGCCCCCGCCTACGTGGTCCCCGAGGACGAGGTCGCCGACTACACCGGCACCCCCGCCGAGGCGGCCGGGTCCGGGCAGAAGATCGCCGGGATCATCGAGGCCGTCCGCGACGTCCTCAAGGACGCCGAGGCGGAACTGGGCCGGATCGACGCCATCGCCGGTGACGGCGACCACGGCACCGGCATGGTCAACGGCTCGGTCGCCGCGGCCAACGCGGCGCGCACCGCAGCGGATGCCGGCGCGGGAGCCGGGTCCACGCTGTCGGCCGCGGGTGCCGCTTGGGCGGACCGCGCCGGCGGGACCTCCGGAGTGATCTGGGGTGTGCTGCTGCACGCGTTCGCCGAGAAGCTGGGCGACGAGGGCAAGCCGACGCCGGAGCAGGTCGCCGAAGGCGCCACCGCGTCGGTGGAGGCCGTCATGCGCCTCGCCGGGGCACGGGTCGGCAACAAGACGATGCTCGACTCCCAGGTCCCGTTCGCGGAGACCCTGGCGGAGCGGATCGCGGCGGGTGATGACCTGAAGACGGCGTTCACCACGGCGTCGCAGGCGGCGACCGACGCCGCCGAGGCGACGAAGCAGCTGCGTCCGCAGATCGGGCGGGCCCGGCCGTTGGCCGAACGCTCCATCGGTCACCCCGACGCGGGTGCCGTGTCGCTGGCGCTGGTGACGCGCACCGTCGCCGACAAGCTCTGAGGAAGGGAAGCTCATGACCGATCTGCAGTGGCGTGTCGTCGTGGCCGCCGACGAGGCGGGGTACAGCTATAAGGAGGCCATCAAGGCCGACCTGCTGAAGGACCCCCGGGTCAAGGAGGTCATCGACGTCGGTGTCGGGAGCGACGCGGACAAGACGGCGTACCCGCACGTGGCGGTGACCGGTGCGCGCAAGATCGCCGCGGGTGAGGCCGACCGTGGGATCTTCGTGTGCGGTACCGGCATGGGTGTCGCGATCGCGGCGAACAAGGTGCCGGGCATCCGGGCCTCCGTCGCGCACGACACCTTCTCGGCCGAGCGGCTGGTGCTGTCCAACAACGGGCAGGTCCTGACCCTGGGCGAGCGCGTGATCGGCAAGGAGCTCGCGCGCCGTCTGGCGAAGGAGTTCCTGGGCTACGTCTTCGACGAGACCTCCGCCTCGGCGGAGAAGGTCGACGCGATCACCGGGTACGAGGCTGGGCACGAGCTCAGCTGATGTCTCGGGCAGTTCCGTTGACCCCGTCGCGTACATCGGCTGGGATGTAGTCTCTCCGTCACAGTGCTGAAGGAGGTACCCTCACCTGCCAGCGCAGATCAGCGCGGCAAGTCCAATCTCACGACGGCCGCCACCTCGAGAACCTGGCCGGGCATGGCGAGTTCCACGACACCGATAGTCGTACTGGCGGGGCGGTCTTCACCGAAGTAAGCCAGGTGAGCCGCGGACACGGCAGCGAAATTTCCATGGAGATCAATGATCAAGACAGTGGTATATCTCCACGACTTGATTCCAAGAACTCAAAGCCTTCAGGACGGTGTCGAAGTCTCGAAAGTCTTGGTGGCCTGAGCGGTGATGTCACCTCTGCCCACCAGGTTGCAGTCGGCGTCGTGAGCAAGCTGCCTGGAGATGTGGACGGTGTCGCCAGCGCGGAAACCTTGGCTGTAGCCGTAACTGTCTTCCCGCCGGACACCATCGTTGAAGACGTTGGAAGTGGTAGGCATCAGTAATCTTGATCGTTGGGTTGGGCGCAGGTGCTGCGGTGCAGTAGCTCTGTAGAACAGGTCATTGGTGGGGGAGTGCGACGTCTGCCAGGGCGGCGCAACACCTGGTGGTGGGGGTACAACGTCTAGACGCCAGGCCTCACTCAGGACGGACGCGAGTTCTCCAGAGCCACCCGTCGAAGCGAGGCGGTCAACTCTCGTGCCTGAGCGCTCAAAGGGTTCCGATGCGCCATCAGGACGGCGCTGGCGCGATCGAATCGTTCCCGCCCGGCACGGGACAGGTGTGCTGCAGCTTTACGGCCGTCTTCAGGGAGAGGGCGACGGAACACCCACCCCTGCTCTACCAGTTCATCGACCATGCGCGTCACAGATGCAGGCGGGAGATGCAGCTCGTTGGCCAGCTCGCCCATCAACGCCCCCTGGGTGCGATGCAGGGCGTGCAAAATACGCCAAAGGTCCTCGCGCAGACCTTCCTCACTCAGGAGGGCGGCAAGCTGCCGGTTGAGTCCCCGCGCAGCGTTGGTGATGGTGGCCAGCTCGTCGATGAAGTCGTCCATGGACGATGTGCACTCTCCTCGCGCGATCACTGGCTAGGCCGGTGCGGCAAAGACGGACCTTTGGGACCCGTCAGCACCTTTCCGGTCGGAAGTATCTACCGTACAGTCCTACCATGTCCACGGCGGTTGAGCTGGTCGATCCACTGGAGGCCCTCCTCTACGGTCCGCGCCCGGACGTCTTGCGGATCGGTCTGGTGATCCCAGGGTCAGGAGTTCTCGGCCTGACCGGCCCCTCGGCCCTGGATGCAGCAGTCCTTGCGGCTAGCGAGGTCAACACGAGCGCCGGTGGGCATCAGCGGCGCGTCGAGTTGGTCGTGGTGGATTCCGGGGGAGTGCGCCGTGCGGTGGCTGATGCCGTGGCCCAGCTGGCACGGGCAGAGGCGGTGAACGCCTTCGTAGGGCTGCACACCAGCCACACCCTTGTGGCCGTCGAGCAGGCGCTCGATGGATCTGTTCCCTACGTCTTCGCTTCCGGATACGAGGCGACCCGGTCGATCCCCGGCGTCTACTGCCCCGGCGAGACGCCCGCAGAGTTCGTCGGCGGGTTGACGCGCGTCGGGTCCGACCGAGGGATCACTTCCTGGGCCATCCTCGGAACCGACTACGTCTGGCCACGCGCTGCGCGAGTCGTCGAGCGAGCGGCCATCGACGCAGCGGGTGCCCAGGTCGTCTTAGACGAACTAGTCCCGATGGGATTCGGTACCCAGGACGGTAAGAACGCCGTTGATCTCCTGCACACGTCCTCGTGCCAGGGGGTGATCCTCAACATGTCGGGTCTGGACCTGGTCAGGATGCTGGAGGCGATCAGGACGCGAGGTCTGGACAACCTGGTGAGGATCTCGAACTGCTTGGAGGAAAACAGCCTGTACGCCCTAGGGGGCGATACCTCGGGCAACCTCTACTCCGGCCTGCACTCCTTTGAGTCCCTGCGTTCTCCGGCACGGGAGGCGCTCGATGAAAGACGGCGTTCACTGTTCGGTAACGTGAGTCCGGTCCTGAACTCTTGGTCCGTCCAGTGCTACGACGCGGTCAAGCTGCTGGCTGACCTCGACCGCCATGACGCACTCTCATCCCAGGCCCTTGATGAGGACAACGCCCTCGGCGACGTCCCCGTCTCAGTGCGCCCCAGGATCGGGGGAGTGGTGACCCCGCCGGCCTACGACCAACACCTCGCGGTGGCTGAGGGCATGTCCTTCGAGGTCCTCTAGGTCGAGGTTCGGTAGTCCGTCGGTCCAGGGGACCTGGGCCGACATATTTGTGACTTTTACGCAACGACGCTGAAATCTCCGCGTAACATCACGTCCATATAGTTCCGATCGGAAAGACCGGTCGAGCACCGACTGTCGAAGATCGCGGAGTTGCCCTGAGGGCGACGATCTACTCGCTATCAGCGAAGCGCTTCGCGTACCTGACTCACGCAGAACCCCTGGACACTCCCGAGCTCTGAGGTTGGTCATGACTATCCAAGACCCCACTCTTGAAGATCTCCGCCCCATCGCGGACCGCCACTTCGCGGCCATGGACGACGACGAACTCTCGGTGATGCAGGAGATCATCAGCAGCACTCTCGACGCCCACCGGCTCCTGGATGGCATGGACGACTCGGCACCCACGGATGTCGCCAATCGCGATGCGGGGCGTCCGGCGAGTCCTGAGGAGAACCCCCACCGCGGATGGGTGTGGCGCTGCGACCTCACCGCGGACGCGCTCACGAGTTCCCATCTGGCCGGGAAGACGGTAGCAATCAAGGACAACGTCGCCGTCGCCGGGTTGCCCATGAAGGTCGGCACTCGTCTGCTTGAAGGCTTCATCCCCGATGAAGACGCCACGATCGTCACCCGGGTGCTGGCGGCCGGCGGCAACATCACCGGCAAGGCAGCCTGTGAGCACATGTCGTTCTCCGGCAGTAGCTTCACGGCCGACACTGGGGCGATCCTCAACCCTCACAACCTCAACCGATCCGCCGGTGGATCCTCCAGCGGTTCGGCTGCCTTGGTGGCGGCCGGAGATGTCGACATCGCCAGCGGCGGTGACCAGTCCGGCTCGATCCGTATCCCGGCATCGTTCTGCGGGGTTTACGGTTTCAAGCCCAGTTACGGTCTGGTGTCGGCGACCGGGGCAGCGCCCATCGAGGTCACCGTGGACCACCTCGGGGCGCTGGCTTCCACCGTCAGTGACATCGCCCGGTTCATGGACGCCGTCGCCGGTGAGGACCCCATGGACCCGCGTCAGCTGAGTGGCTGGTCCGGACGTTCCCGGCCCGAATCCTTCCTCGGATCCCTCACCGGCGATGTTCGCGGACTGCGCGTCGGCATCATCGACGAGGGCTTCGCCTGGGACCACTCCGAGCAAGACGTGGACGACGCGGTCGTAGAAGCTGCCGCCCACTTCACGCAGCTGGGAGCGACGGTCGAACGCATGTCGCTGCCCATGCACCGAATCGGCATGCACATCAACACCGCCATCCAGATGGAAGGCGCCTACACCACCATGTTGCGCGGCAACCTCGCCGGCAGCGGATGGAAGGGGCGGTACCCCCGCCGGCTGATGGAGGCGATCGGGGCCGCCAAGCACACCCGCAGCGACGAGATGTCGGACATGATGAAGGAACTTGTCCTGATCGGTGAGTATCTCACCGACCGCTACCACGGCAGCTACTACGCCAAGGCGCAGAACCTCGCTCTGCAGCTCACCACCGCCTACGACGCCGCCTTCCAGCAATACGACGTGCTGATCACCCCGTCGACACCGGTGAAAGCCACAGAAATCCCGGACAAGGACGTTCCCCGCCTGGAGCGGTTCGGGCGTCTGCTGAACATGGTCAACAACACTAGCCCCACGTGCGTGACGGGGAACCCCTCCATCTCGGTTCCCTGCGCAACTTCCTCCGGGCTGCCGGTCGGCATGATGATCACGGGTCGGCGCGGGGATGACACCACCGTCCTTCGTGTCGCCGATGCTTTCGAGCGCACCGGGATCTACGGGCCGGTCCAGGTGAACCGCCGCCAGCACGCGTCCGTCTGACACACCTCAGCGGACAGTGCGTGGAAACCGAACTGTCGCCTGAACGCACTCCGCATCAACTCTTTCGATCACCCCGGACCACGCCCTCGCGCCTGTAGCGCGCCCCCCCTCGAACCCCATGTGGAGGTAGTTCATGAGCACCACCGCAGACCTCGAACCGCCCTCGTCGGCGCGACAGCGGCTCGCCAACCGGCTCGGCCTACCGGCCCCGCTCATCCTCGGCTACCTCGGTCTCCTGCTGTTCATGATCGGCGACGGGGTCGAATCCGCGTTCATTGTCCCCTTCTTCAGCGACAACGGCGCCGGTAGCGACATCCGGGCCTCCTACATCGTGACCATCTACGGCGTCGCGGTCATGCTGGCCGCGTGGCTCTCAGGTGCACTCTCGGAGCTGTGGGGCCCGCGGCGGGTCATGATCGCCGGGCTGATCATCTGGCTGGTTTTCGACGTCCTGCTGCTGGCGGTCGCTGTGCCGCAGGAGAACTACCCCCTCATGATGCTGTTCTACGGCCTGCGCGGTTTCGGCTACCCGCTCTTCGCGTACTCGTTCCTGGTGTGGGTGACCGCCGTTGCTGCGCCAGCGCGGCTGGGTTCCGCGGTCGGGTGGTACTACTTCGCCTTCACCGGCGGCATGCCCACCTTGGGGGCCCTGGTGGCCAGCGGCTCCAACCCCATCCTGGGGCACTACGGGACGCTGTGGCTTTCGGTCGCCATCTTGATGACCGGTGGTCTCATCGCCCTGCTCGGAGTCCGCGAACGCACCGGGTTCACGCGTATGGCCCCCGCCGGTGTGAAGCCCGTCCAGAGCTTGCTCTCGAGCGCCTCGCTGGCCTGGACCAACCCCCGCATCGGACTGGGTGCGGTCGCCAGGATGATCAACACCATCCCCATGTTCGGTCTGCTGGTCTTCATGCCGCGCGTCTTCTCCGACGAGATCGGCTTCGGGGAGAGCCGATGGCTGTTGCTGGTGTCGGTAATGTTCGGTTCCACCATCATCTTCAACCTTCTGTCTGGCATCATCTCCGACCGTGTCGGCTGGCGTGAGACGGTCTTCTGGCTCGGGTGCATCTGGGGATCAATCTCGGTGGCACTCCTCTACTTCGTTCCCATCCACATGGGGGTCGACTACTACTGGCTGGCCCTGGTGGTCGCCGTCCTCTACGGCGCTTCACTCTCGGGCTGGGTGCCGATTTCGGCGCTGGTTCCTTCTATGGCCCCTCAGTACAAGGGCGGTGCGATGGCCCTGCTGAACCTGGGGGCAGGGGCCTCAGCGTTCGTGGGCCCTGCTCTGGTCAGCCTGCTGCTGGCTCCTCTCGGCGCCACGGGCGTTGTCCTGATCTTCTCCGCCCTCTACCTCATCGGCGGTGTGATCGTCTGGAACCTGCGCCTGCCCAAGGGACGCGAAGCTGGTCAAGCCGCGGAGGTGGAAGGTAGCGCCCGCGTGCACAGCGTCGCTGAGTGACTTGCCCCGTCCCTTGAGAGACCCACAACCAGAGACCTCAGCCCCCGCCGCACTCAGTCTTCACCGGGTGACGCGCGGGGGCTTGGTGTTGGGTGAGGTGGACGAGGACCCAGGGGCGGAACTCGAGTCGCTGCGTGTCGAGATCCGACAGACGCGGGCGAAGCTGAGGTCGCAGGACAGGTAGCGTCCTGGGTCATGACAGACCAGCCGCGATCTGCGCAGCGGTTGCCGGCTGGGAAGACTCCCGACTGTTCACAGTTCAGCCTTAAGTGACTGTTTCAGATGTGGGTCTTGGTAGGGCATGCTGCTGAGGTGGCTGGCGATCGTGAGGCGTATCCCTCTGACCTCAGCGATGCGGAGTGGGAGCTCATCGAGCCGCTGCTACCCAAGCAGGGCCGGATGGGTAGGCCGCGCCAAGACCTG
>NZ_PVZF01000037.1 GCF_003002055.1 Kineococcus rhizosphaerae | reverse complement strand
GTTGGCGAGTGCGGCGGTCGCCATGGTTGAGATTGCCTACACGCGGATGATGCTGCGCCGGTTGACCAGGCCGGCGCAGCCCTCACCGCACATCTGAAACAGTCACTGAGACCGTCACCCCCCTTCCGGCCCTGCCTCCGGGCACCACGCTGACCGTCTCCACCCACGAGGCCCACCTCGACGGTTCCCCCCAGCCGGTAGGCACCTCACTCACCGCGGTCCTGCCCGCCAGCGGTCACGCCTTCCTGGTCATCGACTGCACCGGACCCACCACCAGCACCATCGTCGTCCACCACCGCGACCAGCGGACGTGGTTACCCGCGGCCGTCGTCGACGGCGCGAACCACGCGGACGGTCCCTGCCGGCCCGACGGGAAGCGACAGGGGTACGCCCTGAACGGCGCGCCCGCGGAGGTCGTCACCTTCGACGTCACCGGCGACCCCGTGACCGCCTACCGCGTCGTCGTCTCCGACACCTGCCCGTGCCACGGGAGCACCCTTACCGTCGGCGGCAGCTGAACTACCTGCTCCAGCTCAACACCAGGACGTCACGGTCATGCCGCGATCCGGTCCTGTACTCGCGGCTGCCCAAGATACGTAGGACAGGCCCTCAGTCGTTGTGCCGGCGCTGGGACGCTGAGGACCACCAGCGCCGCCACCAGGGGCGGTCGTCACCGAACAGCGTCCGCTCCAGCGCAGCCACTTCCTGCGCGTCGGGGGTGTGCTTCTCCCACAGCTCCAAGCTCGCCTCGAGCGCTCGACGATGTCCACCCCGACCATCACCGCACAGGACGATGTCGCCGGAGGCAGCTCCTCGAGCCAGGTGACGGTAGGCCTTGGGACGCTCAGGGTCGTTCGCCACCGCCAGCAGGCGTGCAGTGATCTCGTCATGGGAGGCAGGCGCGCCCGCGAGGGTGTCACACCCCTCAGGCTTGCAACAACGGCTCACCGAGTCATGCGCGCCTGTCCAACGAGTACGAGCCGGCTTCAGCGCACTCTGGTCGCGCACCTCGCCGTAAGCGGCCACGGCCACGCGTTCATCGTCCAGCGCCGGTGCACTCAGCACCGGGCTTCGACGGCCCCGCAGCTCTTGCACTTATCGTCTGCGGGTGTTAGTGTTTGTCTATCGGGGACGGAAGCGACCGCCCCGGCCACCTGAGAGGACAGACCATGACCGTCGAAACCTCAACGCACCAGGCATCCGACGCGCCGAGCACCCAGGAGCCCAACGCCTCGCCCCAGCCTCCCGCGGACCTCACCACCGCTGAACTGCGCGCGCAGATCGAGCAGCTGCAGCAGCAGAACACCCAGCTTCGCGTGCAGGAGGAGAACCTTCGCCAGAACGTCCGCGCCGTGGCGCAGCGCTACGCGCGCGCCAACAACTGGTGCAGCGAAGTGAACAACGCGCTCGACGAGATCGGCATCCCCTACGCCACGACGGTGACCTTCGATGCGGTGATCCGCGTCAACATGCAGGCCGACCTCATCACCTCCGACGAGGGCGACCTTCCCTCCTTCCTGCAGAACAGCCTGGAGGTCTGCGGCGTGGACTACGAAGACGTGCGTCTGCGCCTGGACAGCGACGACTGGCGCGACATCAACATCGAGGACGCGACCCTGGAACGGATCGAGAACATCACCGTCTGAGCAGGGTAGGTGGGGTGGTAGATGAGACCACCCCACCTCACGGCCTAAGCGCCGCAGCTCACCCGGGCCTGCCCCGCGAGCAGGCTCTAGACCAGTGCGCAAGTAGCCCAACTCATCGAGAGGGGCCACCGCATCCGGCGACGTTGCCCGACGGAGTCGAAGCGTCACCGACCGCCACTGGAGTGCAGAATCTGGACCGGGCGCGAAGGGCCTCCGGCGCGTCGGTCGTGAGTACTTTCACCGCGTGTCGGACGTGAGTGCGAGACTGGGTTTCTACGATGGTTCCTAAGCCTCTGGAGGATCGAATGCTTCACGTGCCGACCGGTGGCGGTTTCGTCCTGGTTCTTGACCTGGAGGACTCCGGTAACGCCGACGTACGCGAGACCGGTGCGTCACTACTGGAGGTGGGAGGGATTCTCTGCCGAGACGACACGGACCTCACCCCCATCGACGCGATCTCGCTCCTCGTCTGTCCCGTTCATCCCGGCGAGACCTGGTCGACGATGGTGCCTGTGGTCTGTGAAATGCACACCAAGTCGGGTTTGTGGGTCGAGGCGGTGCGGGACGGCGCACCGGTCGAGGACATCGACCAGCGGCTCGCTGCCTGGCTGGACCACCGCACCGGCGGCTGCACCGACGTCGTGCTTGCAGGATCTGGCGTGTCTCACCACGATCAGCCATGGCTGCGCGCGCACCTGCCGGCCACGAACACTCGTCTTCGGTTCGGGACGTTGGATGCTGCTGTGATCCGTCGGGGCTTGCAGTTCGCTCGACGCAACGACCTCGTGGACCTCGAGCGCGACCTTCACGCTAAGCCCCACCGCGCCCTCGCGGACGCGGAGTTGCACCGCGCCGAACTCGTCGGCTACCTGCGGATGCTCTCGCGCATCCCTGCGGCCTGAGCATCGGCTGCCGAACCCGCGTCAAGGGACTTTCTACCGATCGTAAGCGACCAGCTGACACAGATAGTCTGCGGGTGTTAGTATTAGTGCAGTAGGGGACACACAGCGAGTGCCCCGCCCATCACCCTCGAGGTACCCACACCATGACGAACGTACCCGCCACCTCGTCTCAGACCGAAGTGGCCGAACCCACCCTCACGCTGTCGCTGCGCATCGAGAACTACTACGTGGACGATGGCGACGAGGTCGTCACGGACATCCGCAACATCACCGTGCCCGCCCCCAACACCGATGACGAGAACGCCGACGCCTACCACGACTGGGCGGAAGCGGTCATCCGGCCCCTGACCGGCACCGGGCGCACCGCAGGACACGCGACCTACGACGCACAGGTCACAGCCTGCGACGACCCCGCCATGCTCAACCGCCGCTTCAGCTTCGGGTACTGACCCACCTGGACCGCCGCTCAGGCCGCGCCGCCCGCCGCGGTCGCGGCTGGTGCACGCAGGCTCACGCGACCTGGGCATGTCGCCCACGGCACCTCGGAGCCGACAACGAGCCACAACGGGACACCCAGTGCTCGCCACGGCGACGTGGAGGACGCCCCGACGGGATTGGCCTTCGGGCCTGTCACATTCGGGCCCCGCAGCGGCTCTTGCCGGTAGGTCCTGCTCCCGCAGCCGACCAGACAGATCCACCGACCCGCACGCTCGCACACCCGGCACCACACCCGCGCAAGGGAGACCACATCGTGAACCGCAACACCTCGAACCGCAGCAGCCTCCTCATCTGGTCCTTCAACACCGCCGGCGCCCTCACGCTGCTGGCCTACCAGCTCTGGGTCGCCCACACCGAGCCCGGCGCCCTCTTCGTGTTCTGGAGCGTCGTCGGCGCGCTGGTCGGCATCGGTCTGCCGATCGTCGCTCTGGCGCTCGCCGGGCGCAGGCTCCTGCGCCACCAGCGCGTCGCGAAGGCCGCCGGTCACCCCATCCGGGAGTCCTGAGGGAACGTCGGACGGACGCGGCGGCTGTGACGTCGGCGCCCGGCTGCAGCTCGCACGACGGGTCCTGCCCCACTGCTCAGATCCAGAACAGACACCGGCACTGCCCTCAACCACCCCTGAGGAGCGTCATGACCAGGCTCGCAGGACCGCATGTCCTCGTCCGCAACCCCACGACCGCTGCCGCCGTCGGCGGCCGCCTCGAGGTTGTCCTCGCTCACAGCGACACGAAGCAGTGGCTCACGTGGAGACCCGCCTGCGACCCCCACCTGCTCGTGGCTGCCCGCGCGGCGCCGGCGGCACGAACGCCCTTCGTACCGCCATCCTCGGCTGGGCTGCTCATGGTGGGGCCGCCTACGTCATCGACCCCGTCCATCGGCGCCTGGAAAGCCTGCGCGGGTGGCCCAACGTTCACGCCGTCGCCGGTCAGCACGACGCACGATCAGCCACCCTCATCCTGCAGACGCTGCACGAGGAGTTCGAGCGGCGCTGCCGACACTTGCGAGACAGGACGGTGAACGGTGGCGACCTGCCACCCACCCTCCTCGCCATCGACGACTACGCCGACTTCTATGCCCTCTGGAAGCCAGCAGAGAAAGCCGACCCGTCTGGCCTGGTCAACGAGGACGGGGCGCACGGTGGGGTACAGGGTGAGGCGCGGCCCCGGCGCCCCGAGGCAAGTGGGCAGATGCACCCGCTACAGATCCTTGGGGTCCTGCTGCGGGAGGGACGGTGCGCGAACATCCACGTTGCGCTGCGCAGCACCAGCTGCCGACGTCGCGAAACGATGCTGGCGGGGTACCAGCGGTTATGGGTCGGCGCAGCCAACTTCCAGGAGTCCTACGTGATGTGGGACAGCATCATCGCCTCCGAAATCAGCTCCCACGTCCGCGGCCGGGGGATCTGTTCCGACATCCACGGCCAGCCCGCCAAGGCCCAGGTGGTCTGGACCCCAGACCCTGGCGACCCGAACCTCACCAGCGAGGACCGTCTGCAACTGCAGGCTCTGCGCTCGCCCTTGCCGTCATCTGCGCCATCGACCCTGCAGCTGGCTCTGGTCGACTGACAGGCAGCACGCGAGGCAGCTGCCCGACGTGTCGGCCTCGCCCACCACCGGCTGACCAACCCCACCCCACCCGGCCCGTAGGAGCTCTCGATCGTGAACATCTTCGTCGTCCTCGTGTTGAGCATCGGCTTCCTCGTGGTCTTGTCCTGCGGCGTCGGGACGCTCGCACTGGGTGCGAAGCTGTGCAGCGGCCGCCGCGGCCACCGGCGCACCTCCGAACGCGCTGTAGGCCTGGTGTTCATGGTTTTCGGCCTGGCGCTGATCCTGTTCGCCATCACGCTTCTCAACGACACCGGGTGGCTGTACAGACTCGCCTTCCTCACCCTGTTCACCGGGTTCGGTCTGTGGCTTCTCACAGCCAGCTTGTACGTCCGTGAGCATCGGGCCGCGCGGCTTCGCGATCTCGAGCTGGGCCTACCCGTCACGGGCCGGTTAAGGCATCCCGGGTGGATTGCACTGACCTGGTTCACCGTGGACGTGGTGGTGTCCGTGGGGGGTTTGGTCGCACCGGCGGCCCTGAGCGACGAGCTCGTCCAGCAGGGCCTGTTGTCCCCGGCCGGCGCGGCGCACCTGCAGACCGTTGCGCCAACGCTCGTGCTCGGAGTCTGCGCTGCAACCGTCGTGGGTGGCACCGCGCACGTCGTGCTCCAGATGGTTCACCGGCACCACGAGGCCAAGCTCGTGGCGCGCACGCAGTCCGCGACGTCCTCCACCGACAGCCCTGTGCAACCGCCACGTGACTGATGCCGAACCGCGCGCCCACCTCGGGCGAACACACCGCCTCTCCTTCAACAACGCTCGACACCCCACCTCCAGCCCCTGACTCGTTCGCCATCTCGATCGCCTTGACACCAGGAGACCTTGCGATGACCTCCACCTCCACCTCAGCCGTTGCCGTCTCCGGCTGCAGCGTCGCGGACCTTCGCGCGGCCTCGAGCATCTTGGCCCGTGGCGTGGCCCGGCGAGCGCCGCGCGAAGGGATCGCCTGCGAGCTGGCGGACGGCAGGCTTCATCTGCGCGCTCACGACGGCTCCGTCGACGTCCGGGTGAGCCTGCCCATGGGCACAGGCGCCACGGACACCCAGGGCACGACGCTCGGCGCAGATGCACCCGAAGTGGATGCGGTGCGTTGCGTCGTGGGGATGAGGCGGCTGAAGTCCGCCGTCGCCGAGCTGGCGGCTGGCGGTGAGGGCGGCTCGCGCGGTCGCCGCTGCGGCGGCGAGAACCGCGTGCTCGCGCAGGTCGGTGAGAACCACCTCGTCCTGGCCGCTGGCAACGTCGCAGAGCGCGTCCCTGCCCAGACCGTGGACCAGCTCTACGGCGAAGTGCCCAGTGGTGCTCCCTGCGAGGTCATCGGCGAAGCGAGCAGCAGCCGCGGCGCGGAGCGAGGGGATGGGCTACGGGAAGTGCTCACCATGCCCGCCGGCGACCTGGCCGTGCACCTGCGTGCGCTGGCGGTCACCACTACGACGACGACGGCCGTAGTGGATGCCTCGATGCGGCCGATGCCGCTGTACGGCATCAACATCGTCCTTCCCGACGACGCGCCGATCTACCTGGCCTCCACTGATGCTCACCGCTACACGCGGTGGCAGAGCACGTTCTCCTGGCTGCATGCCGCGACCAACATCGTCGTCCCCGCTGACGACCTCACCGCCGCGACCCGGGTCCTGAGCCGCGTGGACCGCACCGCACCCCTCACCCTGTCCATCGCCTCGGGGCGCGTACAGCTCAGGGCTTCTCTGGCCAGGGTTGCGCCCGACGCCGGCAGTGCACACCGCGCGGCGGGCGGCGGCTTGACGGCGAGCATCACCATCGCCGCCGCCTCCTCGCGCGACTTCCCCCATCTGCGCCTGGAGAGCGTCACCGGCCCGCGCTGCGTCAGCCTCGCGCGCAGCTGCGCCGCTCGGTTGAGCCGGCTGGCTCGCGAGGCAGTTGCGCGCGGCGGCGCGGAGGCGCGAATCGTGCTGCGCCACGACCGCGGCATCCTGACGGTCCTCGACAGCGCTGGCGTCGAGCTGGGACAGGTCCCCGTCACCACTAACGCCACCAACACTGCCAGCGGTTCAGGTGCCTGGGAGGTGACCTTCGCCGCCAGCTACCTGGCTCAGACCCTGACCACCTTGCACGGTCCGGTCACGATGACCAGCGCTGCACCATCGGACGGCGGCGACGCTCGCCTGCTGGCCTGGGCGTTCAGCAGTACCGACGCTCTGAGCGTTGTCCTCGCTCCGGTCTCCCCCGCAGTGCGCCACCAGCCCTGAGCCAGCCTTGAACCGCCAGCGTTCTGCCCGGCCGCCCGACCGCGCTGTGGACCTAGCTGGATCTTCAGCCGTTCGCTGAATCCGCTCGCTGGCCCTACCCGCGCCGTTTGGTCCTGCGCCATCCCGCCCTGCGCAGTCCCGGTCCGGTAGCCGGTCAGACGGTGGGGTACCAGGATCCCAGGTCTCGACGCGACGCGGTGATGCCTAGCGTGAAGGCGTAGTCGTGCGCGAGGTCGTCGACGACGTCGGCGATCTCGACGCGAGCTAGCAGGTGCTGGGGAAGAGCCTCGATGCCGTAGGCCGCGCCGACCAGGGCCCCGACCACGGGCAGCACCGCGCCCGGTCGCGGTGCCAGAGCTCCGATGTGGAAGGCGTCGAGCATGTTCGAGCCCGCCGGCGGAGCCATCGCCGCCAGCAAGCCACCGCGCACCGCGGCCTCGGCGGTGCTGGTCGCAGGAAGCTGCGCGAAGGCACCGGTACCGGGACCGAGCTGGAACCAGGCGCTGAGTACCTCGTGCAGGATGCCGCCGCCGTCGCTGCCCACGCCGTCAGTCGCCACGCCGTCCGATCCGGCGATGTCCGCTCCCATCGCCACGGCCAGTCGAACCCCCTCCGAGACGCTGCCGGTCAGCCACGCTGCGGCCGCGACGCGGGCGAGGAGCTCGGCCAGGTCAGCAGCCGCGGGCGCATGGGTCTGCGCGGCCACGGTGCGGCCCTCACCGAACCACCTTCGCCCTTCGGGACGAGCTGCGGCGGCCGCGAACGGCAGGGTCCGGATGAGGGCGTGCGCGCCGAGGCTTCCAGCCGGGGGGAGGGCGCTGCCGCTGCCCAGTCGCTGGGTGAGGGCGGCGGCGGTGGCCGGCGCTGAGCCCCGGCGCTGCGTGAGCGCCTCCACGCGACTGAGCCAGTTGTCGTACTGAGGTGCGGAGTACGGGGACGCATCGGGGTCCTCGGCCACGGGCAGGCCCTGCAGGCGTCCCCACCGTCGCAGGGAGAACCAGGACAGCACCGCCCGCTTGGTCGGCACGCCCCGGTCGTGCTCGCGCATGGGAGCGCGGATGAGGGCATCGACGCTGAAGCACGCCAGCTGGCTGGCCACACCGATCCGCAGAGGCCCCTCCCCCTCGAGGCGGCTGCCACCACGCCGAGCACCAGACCGGCCAGCAGATGGGCCCACGGCGACGGCGTAGGCGTCCCCCAGCACCAGGCCTGCCAACAGCCCACGGATCTTGGACAGGTCGTCGAGGCTCATGCGGACGCACCGCCGCGCTTACAGGACCACGTCACAGGCCGGACGGTCACCGGCACCGCACGCCCGTCGCGGTCGCCTCGCAGGTCGAGTTCAGACACCGCGACATCCTCCAATCGCACCGTGCGCGCGGACCTGCCGGGTCGGTCCTCGCCTCGTACAGGCCAGGTCTAGGCGGCGGAACTCGCCATCAGCAGCGCCGCCTGTCTGGGCACGTCGATGCGAGCCGCCCACGGGTCGTTACCCCATTCGTGGAGGCATTTTCAGACGCTCTGAGCACGAACAACACCCGGTACACGCTGCAGATACCAACCGGGTGATGCGACCTGGCCAGCCCACCTCGACGTCCTGCATCGTCTGTCGAGTCCCGCCTGGACGACACACCACCGACCGAGGAGCCAGCCATGTTCGAGAACGACAACGACCTGTTCCGCGACCTCATCGCCAAGACGCCCCAGGAGCGGGCCCGCTGGTTCGCGCGGCAACTGCAGGACCTCATCAACTTCGAGTGCGGCAACCCCATGCTCGAAGGCATGCCCGAATGGGAAGCTAAGTGACTGTTTCAGATGTGGGTCTTGGTAGGGCATGCTGCTGAGGTGGCTGGCGATCGTGAGGCGTATCCCTCTGACCTCAGCGATGCGGAGTGGGAGCTCATCGAGCCGCTGCTACCCAAGCAGGGCCGGATGGGTAGACCGCGCCAAGACCTG
>NZ_PVZF01000036.1 GCF_003002055.1 Kineococcus rhizosphaerae | reverse complement strand
CCGGACTGCTCGGTCCTTGACCTCGGCCGGGTACCGCTGGGGCATGATCGTCATCCTGACTCATCAGGAAGCGGCATCAAAGCCGTGACGCTTCAAGGTGCCCTCTCCTGTCACGACTCTGGGCCAGGGGACCGCGGCTGCAGTCGGGTGGCCCACTGCCGCAATGAGTGGGCCACCACCAGTTCGCGGTTGGCTTCAGTGTCTTCGGGGTGGTCCAGTCCTCCGGCGGGTGCTGCCGGCGCCAGCGCCAGCCAGCTACCGAGATCCCGCAAGACGCGTTCAACACCGATCGCCTCGACGACGGCGTCACTCAGCTCGGACAGTCGCAGTTGAGCGTTGGAGACGCCCATGATTCGTGCGCCGCTTACCCAATGCTTGAGCACTGCCAGTAGATCCCAGCGTCCGTCGTCCACCTGAGCTCGAAGCCACTGACTCGCGTTTTGAGTATCCAACTGCCACCAGGTCCACCAACGAGGGAGGTGGTTGAGGCTGAAGGTCGACAGCGGCATGTCCCGCAAGTGGGCGTGATGCTCTCGTAGGGCGTCGGTGACCACTCGGGTGGCTTCATCTGCCCAGGGTGGGCGTGTCTCGCGCCGCAGTCCGTTCCCGGCCTCTTCCGCGGGGTTTTTCGGGGCGAAGCGGACTACTTCGCTCATGTGGTCTAGACCGGATGGGGTTCGGCAGCAGTCGCCGACAAAGGCAACGACGTCCGCCGGAGGCAGCTGCAGCAGAAGGTGGTAAGAAAGGCTGTTGGCCTCGGCAGTCTGACCGAAGCTCAGGGTTCCGCGTCCGTCGTCGAGGCGTGGATACTGTTCGGCCACCAGACGCAGTAGCGGCAGGATGGCCCTGTCGGACTGCCCCAACCTGCGCTTCAGCTTCCAAGCCACCCGGCCGGTGTGCTGCCGCAACTCTATCGCGATGCGGTCGACGGCTGGACTGGAAGCCCCGGCGGCCAGGGCGTTGATGGCATCCATCACGACCTTGTCCGCAAGCCCTTCGGTGGGTACTCCGTAGCTGAAGTAGTTATCGAAGTAGTCCGGGTGGCCGACGCCGCGCCGTGCACCAACCAGGTCGAGGTCATAGCTTGGGTGGCCCTGGCTGCGCATCTCCGCTCGCACGACAGGGAAGAGGTGGGCGAGCAGGCCGAGCACAGTGTCCACGTGGCGGTCTTGAGTTGCCCCGTCCTGCACCCGAGTGCGCCACCTCGTCGCCAAGCCCGAAAGATCTTTCTGTCTGGGGCTGAAGGAGCGCTGCAACTGTTCGTCCGACTCGCCCAGGACCTCCGCGCGGTACCGCTGCACCATGCGGTGCACGCCGGGTTCCTCCGTACGCAACCACGTCACGGCCAAGTAGTCGACGAAGTCGACCTCGTCGTGGACCAGCTCGTAGAACGCATCGGTCTGGCCGAAGACGCGGTTGATGGTTCGCGGACTGTCGAGTCGCTCGAGGAGGTAGTCGTCCATCAGCTTCTTGTACCGGGCCTCCTGATCCTCAGACCAGATGAGACTGCGCCTGCTACTGATGTGGTTGATGGCGCGGTGGACCAGGGCGCTGCGCTGATAGGGCCGCAGGGATGGGAGGTCGAGACGGACCTGTACCAGCTTCTCCAGGTAGTTCTGTGCCCGCTCGGGAGACTTGCCGACCAGGGAGGTGTGCATCAACAAATCGATGAGCGTCTGCTCGTCGTAGCTAAGGAGGTAGTAGACGTTGGTTAGGCGTCCGATCATCCGTACAAGCTTGAGAACAAGTAACAGTTCTGGGGCCTCGAGTCGGTCGAGGTCGTCGAGGATGACGAGGATCGGCTGGTCCTGGTCCTTCAGCGCTTGCTGCGCGCGTTGGTGCGTGGCCGAGACGCTGGTGTCCCCGGTGATGAGATCGCGGAGGAGGTTCGCTGGCGCCTCGCCGCTCAAACCGGCGTACTCACCGATCGAGGCCAGGGGTGCGACGGCGGCGGCTACCTTCCCGATCGTTTGTCGGGTCTGCTTCCACTGCCGTCCCTTGGGGAGCGCAGCGCGCAGTTCGGCGAAGAAGCCTCGTTGCAGGCTCTCGGCGTCGCTGTATGCCCATGGTGTGAAGTGGGCCACGATCCACTCGTGCCGCTCCGCAAGGTGCTCCTCAAGCATCCGTAGGATGCTGGACTTACCCGAGCCCCACGGGCCGACCAGGCCCAAGACGCTGGAATCGCTCTCGCGGCGGACTCGGGTAAGGAGCTTGCCGATGTGCTCAGCCATGCCGCGGCGATCCAGAAGATCGCCCGCGGCGTCGACTGGGTCATCGCCCAAGAGCCTCGGATCGCTAGGAGCGCCGGCCGCACCGGTGATAGCCATGACCGCAGCCTTGCAGAGGCAGCCAGGGCACGTCAGCGTTCGACCGCCTCAGGCCGGCTGGCCGCCGGTCCATCGGCGGCGCGGGCGGGGAGCGCGCGAGCCGACGATGGACCGGAGAGGGCTCAGGCCAGCATGGCGGCGAACTCGGTCGGGTCGATGACGGGGATGTCCAGCTGGGCGGCCTTGCGGGCCTTGGCGGTGTCGGTCTCGGCGGTGACCAGGGCGGTTGTCTTGGCTGAGACGCTGCTGCTGGCGGTGCCGCCGAGGGCTTCGATGCGTTCGGCGATGGTGGTGCGGGTGTAGCCGGGCACGGCGCCGGAGACGACGTAGGTCTTGCCCGCGAGCGGCTTGGCGGCGCCGTCGTCGGGGACGGTCATCGTCAGGCCGTGCGCGGCGAGGCGGTCGATGACCGGGCTGAGGCGGGTGAGGCCGTCGGCGATGTGGGTGGCCTTGATGGTGCCGAGCTTGTTGATCGCGGCCAGCTCCTCGACGCTGGCGGCGCGCAGGGCGTCCATGGAGCCGAAGCGGGCGGCGAGCCAGCGTCCGACGGAGCGTCCGGTCATGCGGATGCCCAGGCCGGTGATGACGCGGTTCAGCGGCTGGGTCTTGCTGGCTTCGAGGCCGTCGACGATCTTGGCGGCGTTCAGCTCCCCGAGGGTGCGGGTCGCGCCGGTCTCGGTGACCCCGAGGGGCAGGCTCGCCCACTGGGCGACGGTGAGGTCGTACAGGTCGGCCACATCGCGGGCCAGGCCGGTCTCGGCCAGCGCCTCGCAGACGACGGTGCCGATGCCGTCGATGTCCAGGGCGTCGCTGCTGGCCCAGTAGTCCAGGGCTCCGGCGATGGAGCAGGAGGGGGTGTGGCAGCGCCACAGCAGGGAGGTGGTGTCCAGTTCCTCCCCGCACTGCGGGCAGTGCGTCGGCGCGCTCCACGGCTGCGCGTCGGCGGGACGGGCGGCGAGGTTCGCGCTCGTGACGCGGGGGATGACGTCGCCGGCGCGGTAGACCCAGACCTCGTCGCCGATGCGCAGGTCGCGTTCGATGATCCAGGGGGCGTTGTGCATGGTGACGTAGGTGATGGTCGTCCCCCCGACGGCGACGGGGTCGAGGACGGCGCGAAAGCCCAGGCGGCCGGTGCGCCCGACACTGATCTCGATGTCGCGCAAGGTGGTGACGGCGGTGTCGGGGGCGTACTTGTACGCCAGCGCCCAGCGGGGGGAGCCGGTGCGCTGCCCGAGGCGGCGGCGGGTGGCCAGGGAGTCGACCTTCAGGACCGAGCCGTCGATGGGGAAGCCGAGAGCCGGGCGCAGCGCCTCGATGGCTTCGATGGCAGCGAGCACGTCCTCGGTGCCCTCGTGGGGGGTGCGCAGGTTCTGCGGCAGGAGCTGGCGGGCGGTGGCGAAGCCGAGAGTCTGCGCGGTGCCCAGGCTCTGGCTGTAGGTCGCCAGCTCGCCCCCGGCACCACCCCCGGTGCTGTCCTGGCTGTCGGTCTGGGTCGGGAGGAGGTCGTAGGCGGCGAAACTCATCGGCACGTCGTAGGTGCGGTCGATGTTGCGCAGGGAGCCGCTGACCGCGTTGCGCGGGTTGGCGAAGGGGGCGCTGCCCGCGGCCACACGCAGCTCGTTGGCGGCGTCGAAGTCGGTCTCGCTCATGTAGACCTCCCCGCGCACCTCCCCGGACCAGCTCTGTCCTGCGCTGGTGGTGAGGCGGGCGGGCAGGCCGGCCACGCCCGCGCCGCGGGTGATCTGGCCGGTGATGTCCTCGCCGCTGGTGCCGTCGCCGCGCTGGGCGGCCAGGACGAGGGCGCCGTTCTCGTAGCGGGCGCTGATGGCGCAGCCGTCCATCTTCACCTCGACCACGAGGGGACCGGGCTCCTGCCCGTCGACGGTGAGGCCGGTGATGAAGGCGCGGACCTCCTCGACGGTGGTGGCCTTGGCCAGGCTCAGCATGGGGCTGCTGTGGCGCACGTCCCCGCCGACGCTGGCCCCGGAGGCGACCTGAGTGGTGACGCCCTCGTCGTTCCAGTCCGGGTGCGCGGCCTTGGTGGCGGCGACGCGGTCCTTGAGGGCGTCGAAGGCGGAGTCGGGCATCAGGGGCTGGTCGAGGCGGTAGGCCACCTCGGCTTCCTGCACCTGGGCGACGGCGGCGGTGAAGGATGCCTGGTCGGTGAAAGCGCCGGGGTTCGTGCTGATCTCGGTCATGGGGTCTCCTTCTGGTGCGGGGCGGTCGCTTCCGTCTCCTGCTAGGCTTAATACTAACACCCGCACTCGATAAAGCAAGGGGTTGTGCAGCAGGAGGCTTGTCTACAGCCCGGCTACGACACGTCCCACCCGGCCATCTTGGGCACCCCGGAAGGTGAGCGCCGCTCGGATGCCCGGCAACGCTGCGGTCCAGGCGCGATGGTGAGCTGGCGGGTAGTTCTTCTCGTCTGTGGGTGCGCAGGGTGCGCCGATCTCCTATCCGGGGGAGTGGTCTCGCAGCAGGATCATCCGCTCGTATAGCTGCCCGGTGATGGCCCGGTCGCCGCGTAGGAACCGACTCAGCAGGCCCGCGGCGGTCTGGTCGGTCAAGGCGAGCTCGAGCAGCTCCCGCATGGCTGGGGCGTCGAGGTGGTCGCTGTGGCCACCGATCTGCAGGCTGGTGATCATCCACCGCATCGCAGAGGCGTCGTCGAGCAGGCCGCCGTCTGGTTGGCAGCCGTGCGGGCATGGCATCGACGCGGTCGCACCCCACAGCCGGCAGATGGTGGGACGCAGAGCGTGCACGCTGCACCGCCCGGCACCGAAAGTCCGCGTCAGTGCAGGGCAAGACCCGTCAGGGGTGGCCGCATCAAGGTCGACGCCGGCGTCCAAGAGGCGTGCCTGAATCACGAAAGTGCTGGTGGGACCGGTCACCGCACTGACAGGCCCCCTGCATGAGGTCATCAGCTGGTCCCATGGCATGTACTGAAATGCGTGACACAGGAGATCGTCAGGGGCTACCTTCAGTCACCGGCATCAACACGGTGCCAGCGATCGTTTAACGATCAACCTCAACGTCGAGGAGGTGGCTGGTGCGATTCCAGTCACGAGTAGCGCTCTTCATCGCCCTGCTCACCGCGTTCTTAGGCGCGGGCGTTGTCGGGGCCCAGGCGGCGAGCCGCATGAACGCCGCGGCCATCTACGTCCAGGAGCAGTCCAACTGGTGTTGGTCGGCGACATCTCGGACCATCGCTCAGCACGTGGGTGCCAACGCTGCGAGTCAGTGCCAGTTCGTGAAGTGGGGCAAGAACCGCGGCGACTGCCCGGACGTGACCGGTGCGTTCACCACCGACGTCTCGCGCGCACTCACCATGGCAGGGGTCCACGGCATCGGCTACGTGTACACCTACCCTGAGTCCTACGCGCAACTGCAGGACGAGATGAACCTGAACCGACTGAACATGATCAGGTTCCAGTGGTCCAATGGCAGTGGACACATGCTCATCGTGCGTGGCTACGACACCAACGGTTCGGTCGTCAGCTTCATCGACCCCACACTGAACAGCTTCCAGTTCCAGTCGTACTCCTGGATGGTCAACGGGACCGGCCACACCTGGACCCACACTCGTTACGCGATCACCTGAGCGGGAGAGACTCGTGACCATGACACACAAGGTCCGCGCAACCGCGCTCGGCGTCCTGACCGCGGCCGCGGCAGCAGTCGTCCTGGCCTCACCGGCCGCTGCAACGCCTAAGCCGGTGATCCCGGACGACGTCAGCTCCTACCTGTCCAACAAGGGCATCCGGCAGGTCCAGGAAAACCTCGCCAACTTCGGTGCCCAAGCAGGGTCTGAGACCCTAGGGCCGACCCCACCGGATGCGTCGGGCAATCTACGCGCAGGCCGCATCCACCAGGTTTACCTCTTCACTGACGCCTGGGTGAAAGGTTCGGCTGACGCCGATCCAGCCGAAGCGACCCAGCAATGGGTGGCGCCGGTCCTGCGCGGGAACGAAGCCATCGGCACGGTCCGCGTGTGGAAACCCGACGGTGGCCCGGCTGAAGTAGCAGGCTTCAATGGAGACACCCAACTCGCCGACGCCCTCCAAGGCTTCAAGGACCTACCGGTTGTCGAAGACCCCTCCGCCGGAGAGTTCTTCGCCCTCGACGGCGACTCGGTACTGCCCATCAACGAGGCCTCCAAGCGTGAGCTTCCCAAGCGCGGCAAGGTCAAGGACCTGCAGCCGATCGTGGCCGAGCGCATCGCCCAGGGTGCGCGTGACGCGGCCGGGGTGCCCGACTCGGTCGGCGGCGGAGGCCCATCGGACCAGGGCTCGACCTCGGATGCGATGAGCGGTGGTGAGCGGGCAGCGATGGCTGGGGGTCTGGTGCTGCTTGTCGGTGGCGGCGCTGCGGCGGTAGCCATCACTCGAAACCGTCGCCAAGTCCGCAAGGCGCAGGAGTCCTAACCCGCGCCAGGACGCCTGACCACGATGGTCGGCTGAAGGGCTCGTCACCTGCGCGGGTGGCGAGCCCTTCTGTGTGCGCTGGCGCGGCCCGCCGGCATTCGGCAGTGGAAGTGTTTATGTGCTTACCGCAGGAGGCTTCGCACAGGCCCAGGCACGACAGTGCGGCCAGCTGGGCGTACTGCTCTTCCAGTCGGGCGATTGCCTGATTCCATCGACGGGATGTCATTGATGGCGTGCTGCTCGCGGCCGAATGCCTCTTGACACATTCGTTCTGTGGCCTCGGTCAGCGATGCTAGGGCCTCACGGGAGATCTGCAGAGGCGCGCGACCGCGGTTGTGTGTCTCTTGGCCTGCTGCTCGGGGCCGGCGGTGGGCCGCTCCTGCCCCGCTGACAAGGCCCGGTCGGGTCTGGGCCCGAGAGCTCCTAATGCCCCTGGGGCTCTGTAAGCTCATGGAAGCCCGGGGACTATGGGGCAGGCCTCATGGGCGAAGCGCGTCTAGGACCTGCACGTGAGCGGCGAGGGTGTCGTTGTGGGGGTCCTCACGGCGCGCGCGATCGAGCACGTCCGCGGTCGCGGGGTCGTAGATCACTGTTGCGTGGCAGCGGTGGCGCGACAAGGCCACGCACAGGCGTCCGGGGTCGGTCGCGAAGTCCGGAGTCGTGCGGTACCCGGCCAGGGGGTGCAGCACGACGACCGCTTCACGCTCCAACCCCTGCGCGGCGTTGGCCGTGCTCACCAACACCTCAGGCAGGTCTGCCAGGTGCGCGGCGACCGCCGCCGTCTGCGCGACGTGAGGCGTGATCACAGCCACGTCCCGGGCGGTCAGTGTGCGACCCGTCGATGATCCTGCCTCGGTGTCGCGCTCGGTGTCGTGGGTGGTGCAGCGCAGCAGTTCGCGCACCTGCGCCGCTGCCGCCGCAGGTAGCGCCGGGTCGTGGTGTCCGCCGCTGGTCGCAACGGCCACAGCGCGCAGTTCGGGCAGGCGCGCGCCGTCGGGTGTTCCATCAGGTACAGAGAGCCACCGGTCCGGTCGGGCGGAGGTGAAAGGCAGGGTCGGGTAGAAGATCGGCTGCAGCAGCGCGGTGGTCGCCGGCCCCAACCGCCAGGTGCGCGGCAGGCGCTGGCGGGTCACCTCATCGCCGTAGACGCTGACCAGGGCGTCAGGGGCCGGGGTGTGCGGCCCGGCCCCCCAGGACTGCCAGCGCTGCGTGGAGCCGGTGACCACGGGACTGATCTGTCCCGGGTCGCCGACGCAGACGATCTGCGGGGCCAGCGGCCCCAGGGCCAGCAGGTCCGCCCAGGTCAGCTGCCAGGCCTCATCGATCAGCAGGACGTCCGCGCTCCACGTCGCGGTGTCGGTCCAGTGCCACCGCTTGGTGGTCGACACGACGATCCCCGGTCTGATTCCGTGGCGGCCGCGCAGCTTGTCGCTGGCGATGTGCGCCGCGTCCAAGCTCAGGCCCGCCGGCCTCAACTTCCCCTTGCCCAGCAGGGCCACCACCGGATCGGCAGCGGGGTCGGCCACCAACGCCGGTTCGTCCGACGTTCCCGCAGCAGGGGTTGAGGCCGTCGAGGGGGAGGTCGAGGGGGAGGCGCAGACCGCGGCTGCACGGTTGGCCACGTCGAGGGCCTGCGCGCGCGTCTGCGCGGCGACCGCGACTTTCAGGCCTGCGCGCCGGTGCAGCTGTTCGGCCAGGTGCGTGATCAGGCGCGTCTTGCCCGCTCCGGGAGGAGAGGCGATGGAGACGAAACGGTCACCGGACCACGCGGCGAACAACGCCGCCGCCACCTGAGGGTCCGTGGTGTGAGCCGCCTGGGTCTGACTCTGGCTCACCGGCGCCGCGGCCGGCGCGAACTCGGCGGCGGTGGTAGCGGCCGGAGTGCCAGTGAACGTCTTCATGCGTAAATACTAGCGCCCGCACTACATTCAGGCAAGTGGCGCTCGCGGCCGGTCCTGCAGTGGCCGCGAGCGCCGGTTGGCACCCCACTTCGCGGTTCTAGCCCGTGGCTCTCACCGGTGGTTCAGCCGGTGGCTCAGTCGGTGGCTGCGGCCATGACCACGTCCCACGGCACGTCGCGGCGGGCGGCGCTCGGTGCTCCCGGCCGCAGCATGAAGTTCTCGCTGTGAAGCGTCACGGCTTTGATGCCGCTTCCTGATGAGTCAGGATGACGATCATGCCCCAGCGGTACCCGGCCGAGGTCAAGGACCGAGCAGTCCGG
>NZ_PVZF01000035.1 GCF_003002055.1 Kineococcus rhizosphaerae | reverse complement strand
GTCGACGTCGACCACCGGGACACGCTGCTCCGGGCGATCAGCCGGCCACTCGCCCACCCGGAGCCTTCCTGGGTGGCGGAGAGCCCGTCGGGACGGGGACACGTCGGCTGGGTGCTGCGGACGCCGGTCTGCCGTACCGACTCCGGTAGACCGAAGCCTCTCGCGTACGCCGCGAAGGTCGAGGAGGGTCTACGAGCGGCCCTAGACGGGGACGTGGGGTACGCGGGCCTCCTGACGAAGAACCCCATCCACCCCGACTGGGCGACGACGTGGGGAGCCCCGGAGCCGTACTCCCTGGAGGAGCTGGCCCGCGGTCTGGGCGACCTCATGCCGCGGGTCCTCCCCCGCCGTGCGGTCGAGTCCTCCGGTCTGGGCCGGAACGTGACCCTGTTCAACGTGCTGCGGAGGTGGGCCTACCGGTCCCGCTACCGCTACGACGTCCAGGGCGAGTGGGAGGAGGTGACCCTCGCGTACGCGGTCAACGTCAACGCGGAGTTCCCCGTCCCCCTGGGGGTCCCGGAGGTGGCATCGACGGCCCGGTCCGTGGCTCGATGGGTCTGGAGACACGAGGAGTTCGGCCCGGAGGGCTTCCGGGCAGTCCAGGCCCGACGGGGCCGAATCGTGACCCCCGCCGTCCGGGAGGCGAACCGGGTCCGCCGGACGAAGGTCAACCACGCGGACGTCGTGCTGGAGGTGGCGGAGTGAGCGCGGAGAAGGCCGGTCGCCGGAAGGTGACGGCGAAGGAGGCCGCGGCGAAGTTCGGGGTCTCCGAGCGGACCATTCGCCGGATCATCGCGGAGCCGCGGGACGAGTTCCTGGCCCGTGCCGCGGAGCGACGGGCGAAGGTCCTCGCGCTCCGGGCGGAGGGGCTCACCTACCGGGAGATCGGCGAGGAGATCGGGACCACGACGGGAGCCGTCGGGCGGCTCCTGCGGGACGCGAAGCTCCACGCCGAACGAGAGGCCCAGAAGTCCCAGGAGGCCGTCGTCGAGGACCGGGCGACCGCGTAAGACGGAGCTCGACTTCGACCAGGTCTACCGGCGTCCCAGCAATCGGCGGAGCCGGCCGAACGCGGTCGGCGCGGGGTCGAGAAGTCCGTCCGGAACCCGCCCGGCGCGACGATCCCCCGCCATGCTCGACACCGGCTCCCGGAGGTCGACGACGTGGTCCTCAACGACGGGTACTTCGTCTTCTTCAACCGGCTGAAGTCCCCCGAGGGCTCCGTCGACTGGAAGGTCCGCGCGGTCGGCCAGGGCTCCAGGTCGGAGTTCGACCTCGACCGGCAGGCCATCCCTGGGAGCCCTTGACGGCCCCGCTTCGAGCATCCGGAGGGCCTGTCGCAAGGACGCGACATGGTCTGCGCGCTCCGCTGCGATGGTCTCCGCGGCCTGCCGGTGAGCGTGCTCAACCTCTCGGAGAGCCCGCTCCTGGACGAGTTCGGCTTCTAGTTCGGCGACCCGGTGAGCGAGGTCCTGAGCACGATCATCGGCGACATGAGCGCGCTCCGTGGGCGCGCTCTCCGCAGTCGTGGGCGTGGTGCTGAGCGGGGTGGGCGCGATCGGCTTCGCCAGGGTGAATCCAGCCCCCAGGAGGTCCTCCACGCTCACCGTCCAGGCCCCGGTCTCGTCCTTCCTGGCCTGCGGAAACGCTCCCTCCTCGACTCGACGACGGATCGTGGAGCGGCTCACTCCGACCCGCTCTGCGGCCTCCGTGAGCGTCCACCGGGGCCGGGTCGTGAGCGAGGTCGGGGCGGACGCCTCATCAACGTGAGCGCGCTCCGTGGGCGCGCTCTCCGCCGTGGTGAGCGAGGAGTCTTCCTGGGCAGGCTCAGCGGACACGCTCACAGCGTGGAGTGAGCGGGCTCAACCGCCGGCCACGCCACGCCGGGGAGAACGCGGTCTAGGAGCCCCGGACAGGTCGACCAGGGAGGCGGTAGGACTCGTCCAGCGGGGGAGTCGGGGCCTGGTGGTCCTCCGTTACGGGCGAGCGGGCGACGTTGAGCACGACACCGTGCTCTCCTACGTCCGACCGCGGCAGCCAGTCGCGGTCGGGGGTCGTTCGGGTGTCACCCACTCGTCCCTGACGTGCGCGTGTTCCGCGTCCGCCGTGTCGCTTCGGTCCCTAGGCTCGAAGCAGAGGACGTCGTGAACGACGACGAGCCGGGGGGCTGCAACCCCCCGGCTCGTCAGCGGCGACCTCGAAGTACGACCCGCACCTGCCAGCACGTATCGATCCGGTCCGCCGGAGAAAGAAGGTCCTCGTGGACCCCCTCCAGGTCAACAGTAGGGGCGCGTACGCGCCTCCTGCCGCAGGTTCGACCCCGGAAGTCACGCGTCCGGCCGATCCCGTCAGCCTCCCGCCGGCCACGGCCAGCCAGCCCCCGCCGCGGCGGGACCGGCTCCGGCGCGTGGTCGCGACGGCCCTCCTCGCGGGGATGCTGCTCCTCGCGTTCGTCCGCCCCGACGTCTCGCCCTTCGTCCTGAGCGTCATCGGCGGGTCCGGGCTCGCCCTGTTCGGGATCGACGTGCCCTGGTCGAGCATCCCGTGGGGGCTGCTACTGGGAGGCGACCGCTCGGAGTGATCCGTGATCGTCGGCGAGGTCCAGGTCTTCCCCGCCTCGACCTCGCCGACGACCGGTGCCACCACACCACCGACCACGGACACGAGACGACGACACACATGCACGCCGTCCGCAAGACCGATCCAAGGAGCGGCCCATGAGCGTCTTCCGCCTGGAGCTTCGGGCGCGGTACGTCGGCGGGACCCTGGGCCTGCACACGGCGAGGGGGGACCGCGTGATGACCGTCCCGCTGGACCGGCTCGACCCCGTCGACGCGCTGGACCTCATGGAGATGGGCTTCGGCGACCCCGGTCGGATCGAGGGCCTCCCTCTCGATGCGCTCGACGAGGCCCTGGACCGGGAGGGCTGGACGCGGATCACGGACTGGGCCGTGGACGGGGCCGGGACGACGTGGTCGACGGTGGAGCGGTCGTGACGGCCCAGACGTGGGTCCTGGTCCTGGGCGTCGGGTCGGCCCTGTTGAGCGTGGCCGCGGCCCTCGTGGGCCTGCCCAGCTTCCGCCGGCCACCGCTCCGGGGTCAGCTCACCTACGACGACATCGCCCACGCGCACGAGGAGGTCAACCAGGAGCGGCACGCCGACTGGGTCCGTGGGTGGCGCGTGACCGTCCTCGCGCTGTTCTCCGCGGCCTTCGCGATGGGGGCCGCGGTCGTGGGCTTCGTCGCGGCCTAGACCGGGTCGGCCCGCGGCTTCGGCTCGTGGGCCTCGACCTCGTCGGCCAGCCGCTCCGCGTCGGCGTTCGTGAACCGGCGACCGTTCACGAACACCTCCTCCGTGTCCAGGTCGACCTCCTCCGCGTCGAGGAACTCCGCGGGGTCAACCTCCTGGGTTCGCCCGCCGGGAAGGCGGATCGCCACCGGCTCCCCCCGCCGGATCGCGTCGGCGAGGGCCTGGGGGGCGTCGGACGTGTCGCGGGGGTCTGGCATCGGCCCAGGGTCGCCTCGACGACGAGGCCGCGTCCAGGGAGTAGACGCGTCTCCAGACGCGTCTCGTAACGCGTCACGGTCTACCGGAGGCCGGGGTGCCGCTCCGGTGGGAGGAGGCGGGCTCCGGCCTGCCGACGACGGCCCTTCGCGGCCTCCCGGAGGGACTTCTCCCGGTGGCACGGCACGCACAGACCCCGCAAGTTCGACGGGTCATCGGTCCCGCCGGCCGACGCGGGGACGACGTGGTCGACCTCGACGGAGTCGCGCTCGAGGCAGACCCGGCACACCGGGTCACGGCGCAGGACCGCACGCTTCACCCTCGCCGGGACGGCCCCGGCGTACGGGGTGGACCTCGTCCAGGGCTTCGACACGGCGGAGGGCTCCCGTAGGTAGACGCGTGGGGCCGTAGAGGTCTCAACCTGGGGCCGGTGGGAGCTGCTATGCGAGCCGTCTGGGGATCGGGGGCCACCGGGGGCTCTCCCCCTCCCCGTGGGGGGCCGGAGGTGCTCCGCAGACCGTACAACGGCGACCGGCGAGGGTAATCCGGTCGGCGGGTCGGTCTCGTCGCGGCTCAGGGCCGTGGAGCATTTGCGTTACAGCGCAACGCCTCGACGAGGTCGAGAGGCTGGACCGGTCGGGGCCGTGGTCCTCGCTCCACGGCCCCGACCGGTCGTCGGGGCTCGCCCAGGTCAGGCGAGGTCGACGGCGATCCGGACGACGCGGCCCTCGTCGAGGACCCCCCACGCCGCGCGGATCGTCGAGCGGAGCGCGATGGAGTCCGACCGGAACAGGGCTTCGCGGCTGGCCTCGAACTGCACGTCCTGGCGCAGGACGACGGCGATCGCGTTGCGGTCCCAGACCCCGACGAGGTCGGTCGGGACCGTGGCGTCGACGAAGACCGGCACGCCGAACAGGGTCCGGTCCACCTTCCCGTCGGTGGGCGAGCCCAGGAGCGGACGCGAGGAGCCGGTCTCGTCCTTGAGCTTCGCCAGGACCCCCCAGGTGTCGGGGTGGAGGGCGATCACGGAGGGGGTCCCCCCGGCGGCCTCTACCTGGGTGAGCGCGTCCTGGAGGGGGTCCAGGGAGGCCCCGGTGAGGGTGCCGCCGTCGGTGGAGTTGTCCGCGGTCAGGACGCCGGCCGGGACCTTCCCGCCCAGGCCGGTCCCGTCGGAGGCGATGAACGCCGTGTCCAGCGCGGTCCGCAGGGACCGGGCGAAGGACTCCCCGATCAGGGACAGCGCGGTCGGGTCGCTGTCTTCGGCCAGTTCGCGGGAGATCGGCTTCCAGAGACCGATCTTCGCCGGACGGAGCGCGAGTTCGTCGACGGTCGGCGCACCTTCGGGCAGGTCGGCCCCCTCCTCGACGAACGAGGCCGGGGCGTCCCCGGTGAGCCGGGGGACGCGGACCTCGTCGCGGCGGGTCGGGATCGGGAAGGCCGTCCGCAGCGCGAGGGAGTCGCGGGTGAGGGGGAGAAGGACGATCGAGGACCGGTCTTCGGGGGTGATCGCGGTCCCGATGGTGGCGGTCGTGGTCAGCGCGGTAGGCATGGGGGTGCTCCAGGGAGGGGGGTGGTTTCTTCCGGTCTCCCGTTGCGCCGCAGACGCTTACGGGTGCTCCCCTGGAGCGGTCGTCGCGCTGGAGTTCGTCACGGACGAGGGTTCCAGCGCGACGTCCAGTGTACCGGCGCGATCACTTCCGGGACGGGTCGGCCAGCCACTTCGCGAGGTTGTCGAGGGCCTGGTCGGTCGGGGACGGACCGGAGTTCGGGCGGGCCACCGGGGAGGCCGTGCGGGGGTCGTTCGTGTCGGCCCAGACGACGTCCTGGACGGTCATCGACTTGCGGTCCACGGCCCGGTCCCCGGACCCCTGGGTCCGGTCCGGGCGGGGGCCACGGGCCAGCCCCAGGGCCTCGACCGCGGCCTTCGAGGCGTCGGCGACCTTCGCCGGATCGACGCGTCCGTCCTCGTCGAGGAGGTCGGCGACGGTCGTCCCCGCGGCCCACAGCGCGGACGGCTTGCGCAGGTCGGACAGGGACTCCGCGATCGTCTTCCGCGCGGCCTCCAGGTCGCCGGCCAGCCGGTCGCGGTCGGCCTCGACCTCCCGGAGCTGGGTCCGGTAGCGGGCCTCCCGGTTGCGCCGGCCAGCCCCGGCGGGCTCGTCGTCGAGAGTCCGGTCCTGGTCGTCCTCCCCCTCGACGGCTTCCTGGGGCTCCTGGGAGGCCGTGGAGGGATCGGAGGTGCCTTCGTGCGGGTCGACGTCGTTCGTCGGCTCCTGGGCCTGCTGGGCGGGTTCCTGGGCCGGGTCGGCGGTCGGGCCAGCCCCCAGGAGTCGGTCGAGGGCGGTCGGCTGGTCGGTCACGGGGACTCCTTCGAGTCGGTGTCAGGGATCGGATCGAGGTCGAGGAGGTCCTCTATCGGCCAGCCCAGGAGGTCCGGGGGCCAGTAGACGAGGGCCTCGATGGGGTCGGAGGCAACGACCGACGGGAACCCGTCGACGTCGGCCTGGACGTGGTGGTCGCGGTACTGCACGAGTTCGCCGCGGAACCGGCGACGGGCCTCGTCGAGGGTGAGCCGGAGCGGACCCCGACGTTCGGGGTCCAGGTCGGGGCCGGGGCTCACGAGGCGACCCGTCCGGCCAGCCGCGGGACGTGGGAGAAGTCGATCCCGCCCCAGACCCCGGCGCGTTCCCCCGCGCTGCGGGCGTACGCGCGGCACGGGGCCAGGAGAGGGCAGTCCCGGCACCGGAACGAGGCCCGGACCCGGTCGGCCCGCCGCTCCGAGAACCACAGCTCCGGGTCGGCCTGACACGGCGGGTCGTCCTCGTCGAGGGCCTTCGCCAACTCCAGCCACTCCTCGCGGGCCTGCTCCGGGATCACGCCGACCTCCTGTGGATCAGGGACAGGGCCGGTCCGCCGGCCGGAGCCGGAGGCTCGTCGTCGGCGGGCAGGTCGGGGAGTTCGGACCACCGGAACGCGTCCGCCGACTCCGGCTGCTCCTGCTCGACGAACTCCTCCAAGACCTCCCGGACCCGGCGTCTCCACGCGTTCCCCCGGCCCCGGCGGATCGTGAGGTAGAGCCCGATCGGGGAGCCCCAGTCGTCGTGGACGTCGAGGATGCTTCGCACCCCCACCCCTCCGCGGGACTGGACCTCACACCCCGGCAACTGCCAGCTCCCGCAACCGTGCTCCCTCTGCTGCGCCCGAAGTTCGTCGGCCACGGCCCACCCCAACCGGGCCAGGAGCCCCGCCGCGCGGACGCGGGTCTGTCGAGCCTGGGCGAGGGTCATCCACGACAGGGGACCGTCGAGGTTGTCGACGAAGACCGGGCACTCCACGTCGAGTTCGAGGTGGTCCTCCTCGCCGATCTCGCGGACCTCCCAGGTGAAGGCGTACGGGTTCAGCCGACGCGCCACGACGGACCCCCCTCGTCCTCGTCGTCCAGGTCCTCATCGGGGTAGGCCGACACCGACCCCAGGAACTCCGCCGGAACCGGGACGGCCCCGAGGGGAACCCCTCCGGCGGGCTGGCGGGTTCCGGAGCGAAGCGGAGGAACCCCACCTCGTCGGACGTCGGCGCGGTCGGCGGCTTCGGCCAGCCACACACCGGAGGCGCGGTCGCGGCCCACGCCGACGGGGTCCGGCGAGGGGGTCTCCCCCTCCCCGTCCCGATCCCGCCCCTCCACTTCGTTGCGGGGCGGGACGGGACGGGTCGGGGCACCGTCTCCAGACGCGTCTCGAGACGCGTCTTCCCGGTTCCGGTTCTCCTTCCACCGCCGCTGACGTTCGGCCTTCAACGTCCGCTCCTTCTCGACCCTCGCCTTCGACGGCTGGTTGGTCAGGAAGTCCGCGATCCGGTAGCCGTCGCCCTCCGGCACGAGGACGCCGGCCGACACGAGTTCGGCCAGCACCTCCTCGACGGGGTCGGCGGAGACCACCCGACGGGCGACCACGGCCCGGACGAAGCCGTCGGTCAGACCCCGGTTGCAGTACGCGAGGAGTTCCACGCGAGCCCAGCACGCCGCGGCGGACAGGCCCGCGGCCACCCACTTCTCCGGCTCCGTGTCGTCGATCCGGACCCACGTCATGCCGTCGCCTCCTTCGACCGGTTCCGCCGACGTCGCCGACGACGGCGGGACGACGAGGTGGGCTCCAGGGCCGCAGGCTCGTCGGCCTCGACGTCGGTCGGGGTCGGTTCGACCGGCTCGTGGGCGCGGGTCTGCGGGACCTTCCCCGTGAGGACCTCGAAGCGCTCCTCCGGCGTCAACGGGGCGACCTTGCACAGCACGATCTCCGCGGCGTGGCCCAGCTCCTCCGCGCGGGCGGCGTGCCGCTCCGCCGAGGACAGGGACAGGAAGACGCGACGGCGGACGCTGTTGGGGTACTGCACGAGGAGGACGAACACCGGCGTCCGGCCCTCAGCCCAGCGCGCCGGGGGTGCGATGCTGGGGGTAGCGGTAACGAGCCTGGTCGGGCTCCTGGAGGCCGGGTTCCCCTGGAGGGACCCGGCCTTCGTCGTCTCCGCGGTCACGGCGTGCTCGCCTCCTCCGACCCCTCCTCGACGTCCAGGTCCTCGACGAGGTCGACGTCGGAGTCCTCGTCGACGCCGCCGGCCGGGGGCTCCTGGGAGATGCGCCGGGTCGACACCCCGCCCAGGTCGGCGAACAGGTCGCGGACCCGCGGGGGCTTCACCGGCGGACCCTTCGGGACGTCGAGGTGGAGCCACCGCTCCCGCGCGGCCTGCCGCGAGACGTCGACGGCGTCCCCGACCTCCGTCCAGGACGCACCGGCCCGACGGGCTTCGGTGACGAACACCGGCTCGACGTCGGTGGGGAACAGCCGCACGAGGCGGAGGGCCGCGGTGTAGCGCAGCCGCCGGACGGTCGGGTCCTGGAGGGCTTCGGCGTGTCGGTCGGGGTCGACGGCGGGGTCCGGCAGACCCAGGACCTCGTCGACGAGCCGCTCGACGGCGGCGACGTAGGCCCAGCGGAGACCGGAGAACCGGGACCGGATGAAGTCCAGGTCCCCGGCTCGACTGTTCTCGAACCAGGGCGAAGCCAGCCGCGGGGGGTGGGTGTCGTGATCTTCGGGGGGCATGTCGTCAAGATGCACTGTCCATGACTGACAAGCCAGTCCTTACTCGTCCTCGCGTCTAGCTCCGGCGTGTCTGCCCTTTCGGCCCCGGCGTGTCGCGGGGGGCGACGAGGGACGCGCGGGGGGCCGCGGGGTCACGGAGAGTGAGCATTCCAAGATCACGGGCGGGATATCTGATTTGGCTGGTGTGTCCTACCCGTAACGGTGAAGATCATCCGCCAGGGTGGCCGACGTGAACACGGCGACGGCGGAGTCCTGGGTGGACGAGTGGTGGCAACCGCGGCGACCCCTCGCGACCGACCACCCCGCGTCGGGCTGCTACCGGATGAGCCGGGAGGACGCACTCCTGCGCCGCTACCTCCAGCACTCCCCGCCTCCGCTGGTCTCGATGCTCGTCGTCGACGTCGACCACCGGGACACGCTGCTCCGGGCGATCAGCCGGCCACTCGCCCACCCGGAGCCTTCCTGGGTGGCGGAGAGCCCGTCGGGACG
>NZ_PVZF01000034.1 GCF_003002055.1 Kineococcus rhizosphaerae | reverse complement strand
GCGTTGACCATGCCGATCGTGACGCCCAGGTCGGCGGCGTGGGCGGCGAGCTTGCCGTAGTCCTCCACCAGGTCCCACGGGATGTGCAGCGAGACCCGCGGGGCGATGCCGGTGTACCGGTGCACCTGAGCGGCGTCGGAGACCTTCTCGAACGGGTCGCGGGGGGTGCCGGGGGTGCCGAACACCTTGAAGCGGGTGCCGGAGTTGCCGAACGCCCAGCTGGGGAGTTCGATCGTCTGCTGGCGCAGTGCGGCGAGGGCGTGAGTGCGTTGGGCCTCGGTAGCGTCCATGTCGTGCTCCTGTTCGTGGTGGTGCGAGGCAACGGCAAGGCTCTTCTTGACACGTTTCAAGGACGGTCAAGCGGGATGGAATTGTGCAGGCGACGCGCCGGGGTGGTAGGCCTCAGGCGCCGGTCGTGGACCGGCTGGATCCGTGGAGAACGTTGAGGGGGAGATCGGTGTACTGCTGGAGCTGCTCAGTGACGGCCGCCACCAGGTCGACCTCGTCCGGGGCCAGCAGCCAGTGCTGGTTCAGACCCTCACGCATCGAGGCGATGTGGACAGCGGCCAGGGGGATGCCTCCGGCGGGGCCGGTGTAGTGACCCCGACGTTCGAGGTCTTCCAGTGCTGCGGTGACCGCTTCTCGTACCCGGGCGTACCACTGGCGGAAGTACCCGTGTGCGGGGTGGGTAGGGGTGAGCGCCTCGGCCCCGACCACGCAGTAGAAGCGCGTGCGCTCGGGGTCTCGCGCATCCCGTTCAGCCAGCGCCACGAGGCCTCGTAGGAAGGACTCACCCTGACGGGGATCGAGCATGGCGTCCACGGCTGCGCGTTCCAGGTCGCGGTCCAGAACCGCCTCCAGCAGTGCCGCCTTGTCCGGAAAGTGGTGCAGCAGGCCTGTGTGCGACAGGGCGACCCGGCCGGCGATGTCCCGCATCGACGTCGCGTGGTAGCCGGCTTCGGCGAAGGCGGTCATGGCGGCGTCCAGGATCTGCTCGCGCCGCTCGGCGGTCGCAATCGCCTGGCGGTTGCTGCGACGACGGACCGGAACGTCATCGGTCAAGGGCACGGCATCTCCTGGTGGTAGGGCGAGGCGTCACTCTAAGCCTCCGCGCGGCGGCGGGGGGCATTGGCATTGCTCGTAGTGGTCGGGAGACGACGTGGTGTGCTTTCCCCGCCGTCTCCCTCCCGGAGGATCGCGCGGCGCGGCTACCGAACCATGTCTAGCGCACCATGCGGATCGGCGCGATGAGCACAGCTCCCAGCAGCCCCGCGACGGCACCGGCCAGGAAGAGCGCGCCGAAGTTCTGGGGTGAACTGGCCGAGGCACCGAGCGCCAGCAGGGCAGGAGCCACCGCGGGGACGACGATGTTCGGCAGGGAGCTGGCCAGGTTCATGATGCCCAGGTCCTTGGCAGGGTTATTCGGGTCGGGCAGCACCTGCGTGATCAGGGCGAAGTCCACGGCCAGGTAGACCCCTTGACCGATACCCATCACGGCGACCGCCACGAGGAAGCCGTTGAAGGTCGAGGCCGTAGCCACCAGGGCCAGGCCTACGGCGAAGATGAGGGCAGCAGCCACGACGAAGGGCTTGCGACGACCGATCCGGTCGGACAGCTTGCCCATGGTCATGGCGAACAGCAGCGCGGTCAGGCCCGAGACCAAACTGGCCAGGAAGATCTTCCCCGCCACCTCGGTGGGGGGGATGTGCAGTCCCATGATCAGGTAGATGGCCTGGTAGGCGTTGACGGCGGCGATGCTGCAGAAGACCGCGAAGCGGCTACCGAAGGCCAGTGCGTAGCTGGTGTGGCGACGCGGGTTCACCCAGAACGTTCCGAAGACCTCCGAGAGAACCAGTGCCGGGCGCTCCTGCGAGGGCAACGGCCGGTCGCGCAGGACGACGGCGAACACCAGGAGGGTGAGGACCGCCAAAGCGGTAGGAGCCAAGATCATGGCCGGCAGTGAGGGGGAGAGCAGACTGCCCAACCCCAGACCGATGAGGGCGCCTGCGGTCCCGGCCACGCCGAAGACGGCCGAAGCGATTCCTCGCCGTTCAGGAGCCAGCTGCTCGGGAATACTGGCCCCCAAGGCCGCCTGCGCGCTGATCTGACCCATGGTCATCAGGACCCAGCCGATGCTCAGCATCCAGACCGACATGGCCTGCAGCACCAGGACAGACCCCACCGCCATGAACACGGCGCCCAGGACGACATAGGGACGTCGTCGGCCCCACCGCATCGTCGTACGGTCGCTCAACCGTCCGAAGATCGGATTGGCGATCAAGGCCACCGCGCCGGCCACACCGCTGGCGACCGAGATGAGGGTCGTCGCTCGGCCGCCGGCGATCGACTCGGCCTTCAAGGGCAAGGTCAGGATCGCTACCGACAAGACCGAAGACATCACCGCGATCGAGGCCGCGGCGAGGGCGATGAGGTAGCCGCGCCCGGCCCCTGCTGCAGGGTGGCCGCCTCGGGGGTCCTCGGAGTTGGTGGGAGGTGCGTCTGCGGTAGCGCCCGCGGTGAGCGCACCCGTCGCCGGCGGCACCGGACTCGTGGCGGGTCTCGGAGTGCTCCTACCGGGGGAGTTGGAGGGGGAGGTGCCGGGTGTGGAGGTGCCTGGAGTGGTCGTCATGACGAGCGCCTTCGCTGTCGGGAGGCTTCAGCACTGAGCCTGCGGTGGGACAGACCGTAGCACTCGAACCGTACAGCTGTTAAGTGTTAGATTGACGCTCGTTAGGTCATGCGGTGTTGCTCGACGTCGTCGAAGGGGACGAGCCATGGATCTCGGAATGCTTCATTCGCCGCTGGAGCGCGTACCGCGCCCTTCAGGCCCGCGGGCCAGCAGAAGTCAGCCCGTCCCCCCCGCCAGGCGACCTCCGACAGCCGTGCAGCCGGGACCGTCGCCCCGTGCAGCGTTGGCCGGAGCCCGGTGGATCTCCCCCGCCGAGCTCTCGCCAGCGCCGGCCGGGGAGCGGCCGGCCTACCTGCTGCAGACCTCATTCAGCACCGACGGCACGCTCAGGACCCAGGCCCGAGCAGACATTCGGACCACGATCCATGCGACGGCGCACGGCATCTACGAACTCTTCCTCAACGGCGTCCGTGTCGGTGACGAGGAACTCACCCCGGGATTCACCGCCTACCGCTCTCGACTGCAGGTCCACAGCTGGGACATCACCGACAACCTGCGGCCGGGCACCAACACCGTGACCATCCTGCTCTCGGACGGCTGGTTCCGCGGCCGGCACGGTTTCGAACGACGGGCTGACGGGTTCGGACATCGGGTCGGCGCGATCGCCGCCGTCCGTCGGACGTCGACCACAGACGCCAATGATGACCAGTCCGACGGACAGGTCGAGACAACCGACGTCTCGGCCGGCGAACTGATCGTCGGCACTGGCGAGCAGTGGCGGTGGCGTCTGAGCCACATCACCCGCGCGGACCTCATGGACGGTCAGGCCGAGGACCACTGCCTGTTCGACCCCCAGTGGTTCACCGGCGGGGGACAGGGGTGGCAGCCGGTAGAGCTGCTGCACGATGCACTGACCGAGGACCGCGACCGTCTGGTCCCGGCTGCTGACCCTGCCGTCCGCCGTCAGCGTCGTCTGACGCCGGTCGCCATTACCAGTCCCCGTCCGGGTACGTTTGTCGTCGACTTCGGGCAGAACATCAACGGTTGGGTTCACCTAGGAGCGCTGGGCGCGTTCGGCCCTGTAGGCACGACACTGCGTCTGACCTACGGCGAGAGCCTCGATCCGGCCGGGCTGCTGACGATGGAGCACCTGCGCTCGTTCCACTTCGCCACGGGTCAGCTGTTGCCCGCCGGTCAGGTCGACAGTGTCGTGACCGGACCTGATCCCGAAGCCGCCTTCGAACCCCGGCACACCACGCACGGGTTCCGCTACCTGCAGGTCGACGGTGTGGATCTGCAGCAGTGGGTAAGTCCGCACGCGTCAAGCGCTGACGACGACAACGACAACCATGAGGACAGGGAGAATAGGCCCGTCGCCGAACCTGTCGCGCGACTGTCACGCCTGATCCGATCAACCGTCCACGCCGTCTTCGTCCACAGCGACCTCAGTCGCGCCGGCGAGTTCAGCTGCAGCGATCCACGCCTGGAACAGCTGCATGAAGTCGTCCGTTGGAGTCTGCTGGGAAACGCCTGCGCCATCCCCACCGACTGCCCCCAACGAGAGCGGTCCGGGTTCACTGGGGACTGGCAGGTCTTCGTAGGCACCGCCACCCTCTTGCAGGACGTCAAGGCGTTCTCCGAGCGGTGGCTGCTGGACCTCGCAGCCGACCAGTGGCCCGACGGACGCGTTCCCACGGTCGTCCCCAACCCCTCTGGCAGCGGTCCCTCCGGCAACGAGTTCGAGGACCAGGCGACAGGATCGGCCGGCTGGGGCGACGCTGCCGTCATCGTCCCGTGGGAGTTGTTTCGAGCCTACGGGGACCTGAACGCGCTGCGCCGTAGCCTGCCGAGCGCCGTCGCGTGGGTCACCTACGCCGCCGCGCAGGCTGCTGCGAAGCGACACCCCGACCGGGCCACCAGTCGCCCGGAACCGGCCGAGCACGAGCGGTACCTGTGGGACACCGGCTTCCACTTCGGGGAGTGGCTGGAGCCGGGGGTGGCGCCCAACCCCGACGCCAGCGTGGACCACGGGATCGTGGCGACCGCCTACCTGAGCCGATCGGCCGAGCTCACCGCTCGCATGGCCGGCCTGGTCGATGACGAGGAGACCGCTCGCTGGGCGCGAGAGGTGGCCGAGCACGCCCGCGAGGCGTGGCAGCGTGAATACATCGGCGCTGACGGGTTCCTCACCCAGGAGTCGCAGGCGAACTACGTCCGCGCACTGGCCTTCGATCTCGTGCCCGCGGAGGGGCGGGCGGCGGTGGCAAAGCGGTTGGCCGAACTTGTGGCCGCTGCTGGTGACCGCCTCGGAACCGGTTTCCTCTCGACGGGTATGTTGCTGCCCACCCTGGCCGATGCTGGGTACCCGGACTTGGCTCACCGGGTGCTCACCAGCGACGGCAACCCGTCCTGGTTGGGGATGCTCACGGCGGGGGCCACCACGGTGTGGGAGTGGTGGGATGGCGTCGACGCCGACGGCGCCGCCCGCGGCTCACTGAACCACTACAGCAAGGGTGCCGTCGCCTCCTTCCTGCACACCCACGTCACCGGGATTCGTTTACCGGAGGACCCGCAAGCCGACGAAGCGGGATACCGAACGGTGCAGATCCGTCCGGTCCCCGGCCCCACGCTGACCCGGGCACACAGCGCCCTGCAGACAGCCGCCGGGCCTTTGGTGGTGGCCTGGCAACGCGATGCGACCACGTTCACACTCGACCTGGACCTGCCCGCCGCCACGACCGCAGAGGTTGACCTGCCGGACGGAACACGGCGGGAGGTCGCCGGTGGTACCCACCGGTTCACCTGCCCGGTCCCGGCGGCGCAAGCGCCGCAGCTGAGCACAATTCATCGAGGAGACCGGGCGTGACCTACGAGTACCTGAGTGGCCCTGACGGTGGACCCGCCTGGTCCGGAGTCCTACCCGGCGCCCCCCGCCCGTACTTCTTGTCCCGGGGGGAAGGGGAGCACGCCAACCTCTTCGGGGACCTGTTCACCCTCCTGGTCAGCGGGGAGGAGTCCGAAGGAGGTTTCGGTGTCTTCACCAGCCTGTGCCCCAGTGGAGAACTCATCCCCACCCACTCCCACGGCCGGACTCACGAGGTCTTCTACGTCCTCGAGGGTGCCGTCCGGTTGCACGTCCAAGACGCGGACGGTCATCAGTCTTCGCGCGTCCTGCGCACGGGGGACTTCGGGTTCGTCCCGGCCGGTCTGCCCCACGCCTACCAGGTGATGCAGGCGGCCCGTCTGCTCGGCGTCGTGAGTGGCGGCTTCGAACGGTTCCCCCAGCGCATGGGGACTCCCACCGACTCCCTGGAACCGCAACCTCCCTTCGTTCCGGAGATTGCTCACCTGCTCTCGGCTGCGAAGGAACTTGACCTCGAACTCCACCCCGGCTTCACCTGGGACACCCCCCAGGGGCTCGACAATCATGCCGATCATGCTGACCGCGCCGATCAAGCTGACTACACCGCGCGCGCTGACACTTCAAGGGTGGAGGGGGACTGATGACCTCTGCCCCCACTGATACCCAACACCACGACCCTCGGTCGCTGCCCCGGCCACCGCACCCGTCTGCATGGCCGGTGCCAGCGCCGGTGCTGCGGGGGGAGGGGCCGTCGTCGCGCTGTCGAGTGGTGTCCGGTGTCGTCTACGCCACACCACCGGGGATCCGGGGGCTTGAACTAGACCTGTACCTCCCGGCGGACGACGTCTGCCCGCCCGTCGTCGTGTTCCTGCACGGCGGCGGGTGGAGAGCGGGAGATCGTCGCTGGGCGGGTGATGTCCAGGCCGGTGACCTCTTCGCCGCCCTTCTAGACGCCGGGATCGCCGTCGTCAGCGTCGACTACCGACTCTCCTCCGAGGCCCACTGGCCAGCGCCGCTGGTCGACGTCCTGGCCGCTATCACCTATCTGCAGTCGCGGGCCGAGGACCTCGGAGTGGACGTCACCCGTCTCGGGTTGTGGGGTGAGTCGGCCGGAGGTCACCTGGCACTCCTGGCCGCAGTGGGGGCAAGCGCGGGCGACCCCGACCAGCAACTCCGACGGGCCGTCACCGGACCTGTCCTTTCCTGGTACGCCCCAACAGACCTCACTACCTGTGCGGGGGATCTCGGTCACCCCGTGACTGATGCGGACTCGCGTGAGTCTCAGCTGCTTGGCCACCCCGTCACCGAACGGGTCGAGCGCGTTCGAGAAGCGAGCCCTGCCCTGCAGGTGTCGGCCCCCTTCGTGGAAGGGCGCCCGTTCCTGCTCCTGCACGGCGCGGACGATTCTTTCGTCGCCCCGCGGCAGTCCCAACGGATGAGAGACGCTCTGCACTCGGCGGGAGCTCAGGTCGACCTGCGATTGCTTCACGGCGCTGGCCACGTGTGGACGGGCTCGGACACCGCACGGCAGGAGGCCTTCGAAGCAACGACGACGTTCTTCAGCCGCTGGCTCCTCCACCCCGCCGACGGAGACACAACAACCTGCGATCGCTGAGCCCCAACCCCTCCCCTGAACGGTGGGTCCTCCACCGAGGGACAAAGGCACGAACGACGAGAAGCGCGGCTTCACCCTTCAGACGTTGATCCGCCTGACTTCATCGCCCACCCGCTACCGACCCTCAGAGGACTGACATGAATGCTCACACCAGCTCCGACACCGGCTACCGCAACCCCGTGGTGCGGGGCGTGAGCCCCGACCCCTCTGTCGTGCGGGTCGGCGACGACTACTACCTGGCCAACTCCACTTTCGACCTGATGCCGGGCGTGACCATCCGTCACTCCACCGACCTGCTCAACTGGCGGACGATCGGTCACGCCATCACCCGCCCCGAGCAGTATCGGCGGGACAGTCAGGACGGTCCGGTGGTGCTCTTCGCTCCCACCCTTCGCCACCACGACGGGGTCTTCTACCTGGCGTGTACCAACGCGGTCCGGGGCCAGGGAAATTTCATCGTGCGCACCACGGACCCGACTGGTGAATGGTCCGATGCTTTGTGGATCGACGACGAGGGTTTTGACCCCTCACTGTTTCGCGACCACGACGGAATCTGGTATTACACCCGCCGCACCCTGCAGTTCGGTCCCGAGGGCCTGGGGCCGTTGGTACAGGCGACCATTGACCTCGAGACGGGGCAACTCGGTCCGCTGCGTGAGATCACCGCCCCCCACGGCTTCAGCAGCAACGACATCGAAGGCCCACACCTCTTCACCCGGGACGGCTGGTACTACCTCTGTTCGGCCGAAGGCGGGAGCTGGAAGGGGCACATGCAGACCATCGCCCGTTCCCGTTCGGTGTGGGGGCCCTTCGAGCCCGCCCCGCACAACCCGATCCTCACTCACCGACACCGCGTGGCTCACCCCATCCAGACCCTTGGCCACGCCGAACTGGTCGATGCCCCCGACGGCTCCGCGTGGGCCCTGGCCCTGGGTACCCGTCACCCGCGCATGGCCCAGCACCACGCGCTGGGTCGGGAGACCTTCCTGCTGCCAGTGCGCTGGGAGAACGGCTGGCCCTATGTCGGCGACGGAGGGACCACCGAACTGCACGTCGAGGGAACACGTCCACCCAGCGGACCCGCCGCAGCTCGCGAGGTACCCGACACCCTCTGGAGCCGGGGCTGGAAGACTATTGGAGCTCCAGCCGCGGGTCTGGACGCTGCTGCCACCGACGCTCGGATCGAGATGCCGGTCGGTCGTGATCCCCGCACCAGCGGTCCTGGCCCGGTGGGGGCACTGCTGCTGCCCCAGACGGAATACGACCAGCGTCTCAGTGTCACGTTGGCTGATCTGCAGCCCGGTAGCATCGCAGGCGTCGCCGCCTACGCCGACCGGCAGCACTGCTACGCCCTGACGGTCGCCGTCGACGCCACCGGGGACCGCACGGCCAGCCTGTCTCGCACCGTAGATGATTTCAACACGTTGGAGACTGTGCTGTTGCCGTCTGAAGGCGTGCTCACGCTCAGCGTCGATGCGCACGAAACCAGCTACACCTTTGTCGTGCGGGCCGGTCACCAGAAGAGTCACGAGTTCGCCGGACTCGGAGCTCGCCTGCTCTCGGCCGAGACCGCCCAGTGGTTCACCAACGTGAGCTTCGCTCTGCTGGCTCTCGAGGCTCCAAAGCAAGAGACAGGTGAAAGAGGAGTCACCATCACGTTCGCCGATGTCACGGTGGTAGATCTCGAGCCCGGACGGCCCGCCTCGCCGGTACCGTTCTAATCTAAAGACGCAGCCAGGAATGCGCACACCGCCTGGAAACCGTTCTCAAGGAGGTTTGCGTGATCGGGCGTTCATCGGTACCGCATCCTGCGGCTGACGACGCTCACCCAGTGGGGCAGGGGGTCGGCGTTCACAATGACAGCCGCGTTGTCCGGCGCCACGGTGATGTGGACGCCAGCACGGGTACGGCCCCGTCAGTGAGCGTGGAGGTTCTCTGCGTCTGATCACGAGTACCGAGGAACCGTCTTGCGTCAGAAACTCGAAGGATCAGTCCTGCAATTAACCGTCCGCCGCGGGCGCCCGCTCTGGCGCTCGGCGGGGTGACGGCACCGTTGCGTCGTTGCAAAGGGGTCTCTTGAGGTCAGGCGGTCGCGTCGTGGATCCTCGACCCAGGAGGCGGCCGCCGCGGCAGGCGTGTCGAGACGGTCTGGTCGGCGCTGGTTCGTGCAACGTGGCGGGGTGATGCCCGCCGCGCCCGCCGTCCTCATCGCCGGCCCGCCGACGCTGCGCTCGGGCCAGTCGCTGTTCGTGCAGGCCCGCGGCGGGCTGCAGCGGGAGCTGGTCAAGCATCTGCGCACCGGGCTCAGCATGCGCAAGCCACGCCGGCGCGAAGGTGAGCGGCGCGGACAGATCCCGGGCATGGTCAACATCAGCGAACGTCCCGCTGAGGTCGAAGACCGCGCCGTCGCGGGGCACTGGACGGACTCAACCGGTCGTCGCAACACCTCGATCGTGGAGGCGTTGAATGGTGTGGGGCAGTCGACAGCAGCAGCGGGTACGGGCCTACCGGGG
>NZ_PVZF01000033.1 GCF_003002055.1 Kineococcus rhizosphaerae | reverse complement strand
CAGGTCTTGGCGCGGTCTACCCATCCGGCCCTGCTTGGGTAGCAGCGGCTCGATGAGCTCCCACTCCGCATCGCTGAGGTCAGAGGGATACGCCTCACGATCGCCAGCCACCTCAGCAGCATGCCCTACCAAGACCCACATCTGAAACAGTCACTTAGTGGTCCAAGGCAAGGTGCAAGGCCAACAGTGACTTGCCATAGTCCCCTCCGTTGGGGGTCCGGACGTCGGAGTGGACGTGGTTACGGCTGGACCCCGTCACATCTTTTCCGAGGGGACCGGGGCCCTCGCAGTCGAATTCGATCCAGATCACCGGAGACTGGATGCGGGCGTAGAAGATCGCGTCGTCGTCGGTGTCGCCCTTCCACGCAAAATATGTCTCGTCGAGGTGTTCGCGGATCTCGGCCATCTTCAGCGCGGCGTGACCGTCGGCCACGTTCCCGACCATGCGGGCTACGAAGGCCAGCACCGCCTCCTGGGCAGTTGTGGACAGGTCAGCCAGGTTCGCGCCCTGGTAGGCCTGAACCAGGTTGTCCTGGAAGGCGCCAGCCACAGACTCGGATGCGCTCTTGTCGGCGGAGAGGATCGCGACGGCCTGCTCGTCGGTGGTGAGGGACTGAATGGCCGCCACGGCAAGGGCAAACTCCTCGTCGAATACGCTGAGACCCTCGTACTCGCTATCGATGCCCTTGTCGGCGGTGGTGGGTTCTGAACCCCAGAAGCAGGGGGTCATGACGACCTGGTCACCGAGGACGAAGTAGTTAATGACCAGGTGGTGCCCGTCGACCTGGAAACCCCAGGGGTCGGTCTCCGAGGGGGTCCCCATGACGGTGAACCAGTAGAGACTCTCGTTGAACTGGGTCTTCTGGCCAACCAAGATTCCGCCGTAGGTGTTCAACTTCATGATGGTCTCGGCGTTCCCGAGGCCCTGGGCGCTGAGGCCGGCGGCCAGGATCGCCTTCGCCGCGCTCTTCTGATCGTCGGTCATCTCCTCGAGGCTGACGCCATTGCGCTGGTAGCTGTCGACGTTGCTCCACAACCGCCACTCGTCCTGGGTGTAGTCGTCAGGATTGACGTCGAAGGAGGCCTCGGTGCGCTGATCGTCGGTGAGGGAGGCCAACCACGCCGTCGCGGCGGTGACGACACCGGCGGTGGAGACGCCGGTGGCTTGGATGCTGAACAGGTCTGGCACGACGGTTCCGTCGGTGGTGAGGCCGACGAAGTCCTCGGTAATCCCTTCGTTCCCCATGCCACCGCCCCCACCGTCGGGCGGTCCGCCCTGGGTTGCGGCCGAGGTGCTGCTGGAGCCGGCGGTGTCGTCCTCCGTGGAGCAGGCAGCCAGGGTAGCGAAGGCCGCGACTCCCGTACTCGCGAACAGCGCCGTCATGAATCGGCGACGGTTCAGCGCTCCCGGGCTGCCGGGGGCGTGGACGCGGTGTCCGTCGGCGGTGCGCAGGACGTCCTGGGCCGGCTGGTCCCCGTGGTCGTGACGATGTGGGTGGTTATGGTGCACGGGAACTCCTCGATGAGCGGGGTGGGACGGTGGACCGGTACCAGAGTGGGTGCCCTACCGGTGCTCATACGGTGGTCCCGCTGTGCAACCCTTGAGGGTTCGACCGGTGGGTGTGCCACCACCAGGCGAGGGCGAGGACCCAAAAGACGACAAAGAACCCGGCGACGGCGTACCCGACGGCCTGAGTGTCTAGACCGGCGACCCACGTCGTCAGGGGATCCTCGGTGCGCAGCTCGTCGTGGACAACCGAGGTCAGCTGCACGGTTCCAATGCCTAGGGCGATGGCTACGGACACCGCAGTAACGACGCCGTTGTAGGTCAGACGGCGTTGCGGGTCCTCCAGTGCCCAGTCGTAGGCCACCGTCATGAACGCGCCGTCGAGGGTGTCGAAGAGCGCCATGCCCGCGGTGAACAGGACGGGAAGGACGAGGACCGCGTACCAGGGCAGGGTCACGGCCGCCGTGCCTGCGAGGACCAGGAGGGCAACCTCGGTGGCGGTGTCGAAACCGAGGCCCATGAGCAGCCCCACCGGGTAGATCTGACGGGGGCTGAGGATGCGGTCGGTAACGCGACGGACCAGTCGGGCCAGAGCCCCGTCGAGCTCGAGACGCCGGGCCAGTTCAGCGTCGTCGAGGCGGCCGAGCCGACGCAGCCGCGCAGTCCGCAGGATCCCGAGCAGGGTCACGAGGTTGACCAAGCCGATACCCCAGAGGAAAACCCCGGCGGCGCTGGTGCCGAACGCCCCCAGGACGTCGTGCGCCGTCGCCCCCTCGGTGACCAGAGACCCTGCGACGTGGGCACCGGTGGCGACCACAATCGCCATCGCGAAGACGACACTGGAGTGCCCGAGGGAGAACCACAACCCCACCGACATCGGCCGGTGTTCGGGGGCGCTGGGCCCGAGCGGCCGCGTCTGGGCCAACTGCCGGGTCGCGCCGTCGATGACGGCGATGTGGTCGGCGTCGAAGGCGTGCCGCACGCCGAACAGGTAGGCAGTCAGCCCCAAACCCCACCCGAAGGCCTGCTGGCCCACGGAGAGGTCCCGGGGGACCACGACCAACCCCAGAACACCCCACCCAAGGACATGCAGGGCGGCGACCAGGGTCAGCAGACGCAGGAGGTGCCGGGTGTCCGCCGGGGTCCATCGCCGCCCCGTCGTCTGCGGTGGGGCGACGGTGGGGGTGCTCACGCGGCCGCGGCCACGGCGGCGGTCACCACGGCGTCGGACACCGCTGCGCTGGAACCAAAGACGGTCCCCGTCGTCAGGGTGGCCCGGTGCTGGGTGAGGAAGCCGCCAGCGGCGCTCCCGAGGACGGTGGTGGACTCGGTGAGCAGGACGGGGGCCTTCAGTCCGCCTGCGTAGGGCGCGGCGGCGAGGGCGTCGGCGGGGACGTCACCCCGGGCTAGACCGACGTTCGCCGTGCTGAACCCGTAGGAGGTCAGGGCGGCGTTGGCGATGAGTGCCGCGGTGGCCCGGCTGTCGGTCCCGCCCAGCCGCGTTCCCAGGGTGAACCCGGCAGCCTTCAGGGCGGTCTCGACGGCGGTCGGGACGGCCGCGTCGGACCCGAGGATCGTAAGCTTGGTAATCCCGGCGGCCTTGACAGTGCTCGCCCAGCCCGAGGGGAGGGTGGAGTCGAGCAAGATGACGGGAACCCCGTTTGCGTAGGCGATGGGGCCCGCGGCGACGCCGTCGTTGATGCTGCCGTAAGCGCGGCAGATGAACGCCTCGGTCGGTTTGGTGATGGCAGCGCCGGCGGCGAGGACGGCGAGGTTGGTGGCGATGCGGTCGGTGCCGGCGTGGCGGATGACGTTGTCTGCACCGTAGGACCAGCCGAGCAGGTCCTCGACGTTCTGGCTGATCTTGTCAGTACCGCCGATGAGGTGGACCGACGTGACACCGAGGCGGGTGAGGGCGGTGGCGGTGGCGTTGGACAGGGTGAGGGTGGCGGTGAGCAGGACGGTGGCCTTCAACCGGCCGGCCAGGTAGGCCGCTGACAGCGCGTCGGCACCGGCGTCGTAGCCGACCAGGACGGCGGTGGTGCCGGTCGCCGTCGTGGCGGCGTTCCGGCTGATGGTGGCGGCGGTCTTCGTGCGGTCGGTGCCGGCCAGTCGGGAGAACGTGACGGTCATGGTCTTCCTTCTTCGCGTGGTGGGGTTGGAGCAGACGGGACCGTCAGTTGTGGTGGGCGGCGGTGGCCAGGTGCAGGGCCAGCAGGGCCTTGCCGTAGTCGTTGCCATTCGGCGTGCGCATGATCGAGTGGATGTGCTTGCGGGAGGGGACCTGCGCGTCGCCGTAGCCCTGCCCGACCGGGCCCGGCGTTTCGCAGTCGAACTCCAGGTAGAAGACCGGAGACTGAAAGCGGAACCAGAACACCGCGTCGACGTCGGTGGGTCCTTTCCAGGCGAAGTAGGTCTGGGTGAGGTACTGCTTGATCTCGTCGAAGCGGATCTCGGCGTGGTCGCCCTTCTGGGTGTAGACGAACAACCAGATTAACTCGAGCATCAGGTCCTGCTGGGCGGTGGTCAGGTCGGAGAGCAGGATCCCGACGTAGGGAACCTCGACGTTGTCCTTGAACGCCTCGGCGACGTTGTCATCGCCGGTCTTGGTTGCGGAGATAACCGCGGTGGCCTGCTGGGCTGTAGTGAGGGAATTCACCGCGGCCAGCGCGGCTTCAATCTCTTCGTCGAAAAGAGTGATGGTGCCGTAGGTCTCGTTGGCGATGGTCGTGGGTTCCGATCCCCAGAAGGTGGGGGTCATGACGACCTGGTCGCCGAGGACGAAGTAGTTGATGACCTGGTGGTGGCCTTCGAACTGCCAGCCCCACGGATCGGTTTCCGACGGGGTACCCATGATGGTGAAGTTATAGCGGCCTTCGTAGAACTGGTCGGTCTGGTTCAGTTGGACCCCGGCAATGCCGTTGACGCGGCGGATGTTCTCGCTCAACGTGAGGCCGCGCGCGGAGAGTCCCGCGGCGAGGAGTTCGCGTCCAGCGAGCAGTTGTGCCGCGGTGAGGGTGGAGACCTCAACACCCTGGCGGGTGTAGGAGTGAATGTTGCTCCAGAGCCGGAACTGGTCGGTGGTGTAGTCGGTCGGGTCGATCTCGAAGACGGTCGCGGTGCGCTGGGCGTCAGTGAGAGAAGACAGGAACGCGGCGGCGGCGGCGACGACCGGAGCGGTCGAGACGCCGGTGGAATGGATCGAGTACAGGTCCGTGACGACGGTGCCGTCGGTGGTCAGGCCGACGAATTCGTCCAACGTCTCGGTTGTGCCGCCACCGCCGCCTGCGCCGGGGTCGGTGCCGCCGGTAGGCGGTGCGGTGGGAGTATCGGCCGCGTTCGCGGCAGTCGCACCCATCACCGCGAAAGCGGCTGCGCCGGCGCCGGCCATGGAGTAGCGCAGGAAGTGACGGCGGACGAGATCGCGTCCGCTTTGTGTTTGGAAAAGGGCTGGGTCGACACCGTCGAAGATCGGGTCCTGCTGCGCGGTCTGAGCCGCAGGGTGGTCGTGGTGGTGAGGCATCACGCGCTCCATTGAGAGTGGTACAGCGGGCACACACGACGGTAGTCAGCTCCTCACCGCTGTGGATAGCTAAGGGCAATACCCACAGTGAGCTCTTTGGGACGTCACAGGTCTGGTGAAGGGCGGCCAAGCGGAGATCTTTGCCACTCTGCATCAGTTCTGCAGCTCTATCCCGTCCTGCTGTCCTTGAGTCCACCACCCATCCTCGTCTCCTCGGGTCGCCCATGCGCTAACAGCTGATTTCACTATGAGTTGCGGGACGGCTGGTGCCGTCGCAGCCTTGATGGCATGACCGATGAGGTGGTGCTGGAGCGCGTCGCGGAGCTGGTGCCGGACGGACTGTGGCAGCGGGTGCAGCCGCTGTTGCCGCAGCGTCCTCCCCGTCGCTTCCGCCATCCCGGGCGTCTGCCCCGTGATGACCGTGCTGCCCTGGCCGGCATCGTCCACGTCTTGGTGACCGGCTGCACCTGGGCTCAGGTGCCCACCGAGCAGTTCGGCTGCTCTGGTGTCACCTGCTGGCGACGGTTGCGGGACTGGACGCAGGCCGGAGTTTGGCCGCAGCTTCACCAGGTCCTGCTCGATGAGCTGCGCACTGCAGGCAAGCTGCACCTGGACACCGCGGTAGTCGACGGCTCGCACGTGCGGGCCCTCAAAGGGGGGCTCACACCGGCCCTTCGCCAGTAGACCGGGCCCATAACGGATCCAAGCACCACCTCCTGACCGATGCGGGTGGCGTTCCGTTGGTCGTGACCCTGATCGGCGGCAACCGTCACGATGTCACCCAGCTGCTGCCGCTGGTCGATGCCTTCCCCCTCGTGCGCGGTGTCCGCGGTCGACCCCGACTGCGCCCGAGGTACCTCTTTGCCGACCGCGGCTACGACTACGACATCTACCGCCGGGCACTGCGTGAGCGCGGCATCACCCCGCGCATCGCCCGCCGCGGCGTCGTTCACGGCTCCGGCCTGGGTCGCACCCGCTGGGTCGTAGAGCGCAGCTTTGCCTGGCTGCACCAGTTCAAGCGGCTGCGTATCCGCTACGAAGTCCGCGCCGATCTGCACCTGGGGTTGCTGCAGTTGGCGTGTGCGCTGATCTGCTACCGCAAACTCCCGGTCTCATAGTGAAACAAGTTGTAAGTGATGACCAGGCCTCGGACCACGGTGCGGTCGCGGTGGGCGCGTAGCGTGGCGGTAAGGGCGTCTGCCACGTCCGGGTTCAGGATGATTGGCAGGGTCCTCGGAGAGCGAATCAGCGGGGTTCCTGCTCGGCGAGAACCATCACACCACTCTCGAACACCGACCGCCGATCAGTCGCGTTTGCCAACCTCCGTGACGCTTTACCGACCGCCCCGACCAGGACGGCCCTGACGACGGCCCCCGCTCCGAGCGGCCCCGCCGGCGGTCGTTCACCGCCGAGTACAAGGCCCGAATCCTGGCCGAGTACGACGCCGCACCCCGCGGCGAACGGGGCAAGATCCTGCGCCGCGAGGGTCTGTACGACACCCACCTCATCGCCTGGCGCAAGGCAGCCGCCGCCGGCTCCACCAATGCCCCGGTCGCCGAGCAAACCCGACCCTCGAGACCGAGAGATCGCTGAGCTGCGCGCCCGCGCCGAACGCGCCGAGGCCGACCTGGACCGGACCCGGACGGCGCTGGAGATCGTGGGAAAGCACACGAGCTCTTGGCTTGAGTTTTAAGGCCTGACCTCGAAGATCTCCGACCACAGCGGCGAGTCGGGTGGACGTAGAAGCGGCCTTGGCGTGATCATGCGCGTTGTCGAGACGAGCAATCACAAACCAAGACCGCGAGATGATGGTGCACCACACGAACCCCGATGTCGAGTCCGGCGACGACACGGTCGCCCAGACGAACGAGACCTCACAGGCCGTACCGGCTCTGTCGACCCTCTCAAACTTCCGCGAGCAGTACTACACGTGCCTGACTGCCCGCGCCGACGCGCTCTTCGAACTCACCGACGCCGCACTGTGCGCGGACGGACCGGTCACCTCACCCGTCGAGTTGAGCCTGGCCGGTGAACACCGTCGAGGCCACGGCAGCGTCTACGCCGCACTGAACGATGGACGCGTCGATCAAGACGCCCTGCGCGACGTGCTCGCGGCCCAGCCACTGCCCCGCGCCGGAGGCATCGGCGCGAACGGGCGGGCCCGGATCGTGCTGGCCGTAGATGTCACTTCCTGGCTACGACCCGAAGCGCCGACCAGCGCCGGACGCTCGTTCTGCCACGTCTACGGCCGCGGCCGGGGCAACGCACAACTCATCCCCGGCTGGCAGTACTCCTACATCGCGGCCTTGGAGAGCGGAGCCACATCCTGGACCGCCCTACTGGACATACAACGCCTGCACCCCGACGATGACGTCTCGCTGATCACCGCCACCCAACTGCGGGCCATCGTCGAACGCCTGCAACGCAACGGCACCCATCGCAGCGACGACCCGACATCTTGGTGGTCACCGACGCCGGCTACGACATTCCCCGCCTCTCGGTGCTCTTGAACGACCTGCCCATCCACCTGCTGGGACGAGTACGCAGTAACCGCGTCTTCTACCGCCCCGCCCCCACGATCCCCCGGAAAGGACCCGGCCGCCGCGCCCACCACGGAGCCAAGATGACTCTGACCGACCCCAGCACCTGGCCGCAACCGTCACAGGTCACCACCAACGACACCACCCGTTACGGCACCGCAACCGCGACAAGCTTCGATCGGCTGCACGTCAAACTCGCCCACCGCACCAACTGGGCCGACCACGCCGGGAAACTACCCATCCTGGACGCCACCGTCATCCGCCGGCAGGTCCAGCATCTCCCCGGCCAACGCGAGGCCACACCGATCTGGCTGTACTCGTCGACGACGGACCTCAACGCCAAGGAGGTCGATGAGTGCTGGCAGATGTTCTGCCGTCGTTTCGACCTCGAGCACACATTCCGGATGTTGAAGCAGACGCTGGGCTGGACCCACGCGAAACTGCGAGCACCCACCACCGCCGACCGCTGGACCTGGCTGGTCGTGGTCGCTTACACCCAGCTACGCCTGGCTCGGACTTTGGTCATTGACCAGCCCCGACCCTGGCAGACGGCCGCACCCAGCATCCGTCACCGCACTCCGGCCCGGGTTCGCCGCGGATTTCGTAACCTCCACCGGACCCTGTTCAATCCGGCCAGCGCACCGAAACCTACCCGGCCTGGGCCCGGACGCCCCCCAGGACGACGAAACACCCACCGCGCAACCCATCACCCCGTCGGTAAGAGCACCCGCAGCGACCACATGATCACCAAGAGCGAGGACTGAGGCGGGTCAAGCCTTAAGACTCAAGCTTGGAGAAACTGCTCCAAGAGCACGGGCACGCCCAGGCCGCCGTAGGCGATGATCAACCCCGCCCTCGACGACCTCGCCGGCGCACTGGCAGGGCGTCTGGGCGGGACGCGACGGGCGTGTGACCTTGCTGGGTCGGGCCCGTGCCTCGCACTACCCGACAGGCGCCTGGACCGCGCGGCTGGGACCAGCTCGGCCGCGCCCGCGGCCGGCCAGCGCATTGACTCCTACCGAGGAGCAGTATGTCGTGGACGTCGTGACTTGACCGCGGTCCGCGGACAAGTCCGTCGCACAGATCTGGGCCATCCTGCTGGACGAGGGGACCTACCTGTGCTCGCAGTCGGCAATTCATCACCTGTTGCGGCGCATGGGTATCGCCGGAGATCGCCGTGGGCAGGCCACGCATCCGGAGCGGGTGAAACCTGAACTCCTGGCTACCGCGGGTTGGCCAGGTCTGGACCTGGGACATCACTAAACTCCGCGGCCCGACCCGCAGGGTGTACTTCGGATTGTACGTCGTGATCGACATCTACTCCCGTTACGTCGTGGCCCGGCGTGTGGAAGCTCACGAGGACGCCGGCCTGGCGAGCGAGGTGCTGACCGAGGCGATGGACCGGCACCAGATCCCCGACGTCGTCCACGCCGACCGGGGGACGTCGATCACGTCCAAGCCGGTCGCGCAGCTGCTGGTGGACCTGGCGTGACGCGGTCGTATTCGCGGCCGCGGGTGTCGAACGACAACCCCTACAGCGAGGCGCAGTTCAAGACGCTGAAGTACACCCCGGCGTTCCCGGACCGGTTCGAGCCCCTTGAGCAGACTCGGGATTTCTGCGAGGTGTTCTTCGCCCACTACAACTACGTTCACCGGCACTCCGGGATCTGACTGCACACCCCGCCTCGATCCACTACGGCACCGCCAAGCAGGTCGAGACGGCCCGGCAGGTCACCCTCGACGCCGCCTTCGCGGCGCACCCGGAGCGATTCGGCGCCCGTCGTCCGCGAGCACCGAAGCTACCAACCGAGGCGTGTATCAACCAGCCCTCAAGGGAGGCGCAGATTCAGAGCGCGAAAACAGTTCGTGTCTCAACAAGCTTGACAGGTTCCGCACACCTACGAATGAAAATCCCAGCTGAGCGCCTCGAGGCACCGCCACGAGCCGACTCACGAGAGATCGAGGCTAGAGATTGAGACAAGGTCCCAGACCGCCACCACCCGCTGAGTGACTGTTTCAGATGTGGGTCTTGGTAGGGCATGCTGCTGAGGTGGCTGGCGATCGTGAGGCGTATCCCTCTGACCTCAGCGATGCGGAGTGGGAGCTCATCGAGCCGCTGCTACCCAAGCAGGGCCGGATGGGTAGACCGCGCCAAGACCTG
>NZ_PVZF01000032.1 GCF_003002055.1 Kineococcus rhizosphaerae | reverse complement strand
CAGGTCTTGGCGCGGTCTACCCATCCGGCCCTGCTTGGGTAGCAGCGGCTCGATGAGCTCCCACTCCGCATCGCTGAGGTCAGAGGGATACGCCTCACGATCGCCAGCCACCTCAGCAGCATGCCCTACCAAGACCCACATCTGAAACAGTCACTGAGCGGTGGCATCTACAACCCCGGTCCCAGCAAGCAGGAGGTGCAGGCCGCTCAACAGCGTGCCTTCCTGCGGACTCCGCTGCGCGGCAACCGCCACGTTGCTGTTGTCAGCATGGCCGGCGGGGTCGGTAAGACCATCACCGCAGGTTTCCTGGGGCAGGCGTGGGGCGAGGCGCGCGGCGACCGCGTCTGCGCCATCGACGCCAACCCCGACGCAGGAAACCTGGCTGAACGTTTCGCCGGACAGGCCACCGTCGGTGCCGACGGCCGCCCCGTGCGGGCGCTGCTGACCGTCCGCGACCTGCTCACCGATGACGCCATCGCCCCGGTCGATTCGGTGGCTGACCTGAGCAACTACATGACCATCGCCGGGCGGCTGCACATCCTTCCCGCACCGACGTCGGTCGACGACGTTCTGAGCGCGCAGGAGTACCGGCGCGCCCAGGCCATCGCTGACCGGTTCTACAACCTGACGATCATCGACACGGGTACCAGCATCGCCCACGAGACGCACCGCGCGATCTTGGAGTTGGCGGACGACCTGGTGTTCGTCGTCGGCCCCAGCATGGACGCAGCGCGGCGAGTCAAGGCGATGATGGACGACCTGCAGGCGCGGGGATACGGCGACCTGCTTGCGCGAGCCACCGTCATGGTCATCACGCGCAGCAGCGCCGAGTCTTCCCTGGCCCGCAGCCGCCGAGGTGGCGGCGTCGACCCCGCCACGCTGGCCTCCTACTTCGCCCGCCGCGTGCGCGACGTCGTTCGCGTTCCGTACAGCCGCGGGCTCAGCGATGGCATGGCTGCCGACTTCGCGCAGTTGTCCGAGGACATTCGCGCTCCCTACCTCCAGGCGGCCGCAGGAATCGCTGCGCACTTCAACGGGCCCAAGACGCCGGCGCCCATCCTCAGCCGCCAGCGCGTGCCGCGTGTCACGTCGGCTCAGGCGGTTCGAGGCCGTCGGTGGCCGGGTCTGGGCGCCCGCACCAAGGCAGGCGAACCCCTGCCCCCGGCCACAATGAAGGTGACGACCTCCTCGGGGCAGGACATCCAGGACCTGAACCAGCTCGATGAGCTGGACACGTTGCCGCGCTACGGCCGGCGCGAGGAGTACCTGAACGACCGTCGGGACTGATCCGCCCGATCTGAAGCGACGCCCGGCCCCACCACGTGGTGCCGGGCGTTCCGCTGTCGCAGAACAGGTCGGCTCGATCGTGCAAGCAACGGCTTGGCCCGAACCGCTTGAACCGCCTGAACCGCCTGGACTGCCGGAACTGACGAGGGCTCGACCAGCGGATTCTCCGGACGGCGAGGAACCCGGCGGCGAGCAGGGAACCCTGAGGCGGCGGTTGACCTCCCCCGCTGAGCGCCCGGGCGCTTGATCACTGGACCAGCGACCTGCGACACAACGCCGTCTCGGTCGGCGCCGGAAGTTTGCCTGCACCACCACAGCCGCCCGGAAGCCTCCTCAGCCTTGAGGAGGGGCCTGAGCGGATGACAGCGTGCTGGGTCTGAGTGCCAGCTGGGTCGGCAGCTTCGCGCGCCTCAGCGCTTGCGGCGCTGGCGTGCTGTCGCCTTGACGATCTCACCGCGGGGGATGTCCTCGAAGAGGTTTCGCTGAGCGATCTCGTGCTCAGCGCGCCGGCGAGGGTTCGGGCTGGGGCGGACGACGCCTTGGTCGCGGGCGATGACGCCGTCCAGGACGGTCTGGAAGACCTGTTCAAGCCGGCGCAGCTCGTTCACGTAGCGCTGCACATGCAGCTGCCACAGCTGCGCGGAGACCTGCGTCTGAGGGGTCTGGACGTCCTTCTCGACGTTCTGCAAGCAACGCCGGGCAGCCTTCAACGAGTGCCGGATGACCGGCTCCTGTCGGAAGGCGACGGTGGTGGCCCACTCCTCGGCGTTGATGTCGTGCAGCAGAGCCCCGCCGGCCTCGTCGTAGGCGCTGGCGATCCACCAGACGTTGTCGACCAGGGCGCCAGTGAACTCTTCCGGGACGGCCGCGAGCTCGATCAGCTGCTCGAGGGCCGTCTGCACCAACGCTGCGTCGGGTTGGGGCGTCTGTGCCACGGCCGGGTCCTCCATCGTTCGGGTCGTCCTACGGGTCGTCGAGCGGGTCCTCAAGCAGGTCCTCGAGGGGTCGAGGTGCGCCGCCCAGCGCCGACGAGGGTGATGCTGGAGCCGGCGAAGACCCCGCGGGCTGGATCAAAGCGGTAGCGAAACCGCATCCCCAGCCCCGACGTCACCGGTGCGTCAGACGCACACGGCGCGGTCACGGTTGACTCGCTGACCTTCGCCCAGCCCATGAAAACCAGACGAAGCGCTGACAACGGATGCCTCCGCCGACACCACCATCGTCGCGAAGTATAGGACCTCACCTGCTGGCCCCTCCCGATCGTGGTCGTCGCTCAGGGCAGACAGCCGGCGTGCTTTCTCCTGCCGGGCGGACCCGGCGACGCTGGGGGGCACACGGAGCCGCCCAGGCGCAGCCGCCTGGCCCCGTTCGCCTCGCCAGCTGATCAGGGCAGAGCTCACAGCAGCAGGAGGAGACAGACCTGCAGCGAGACGGGGACGCCTCCCAGGGCCTTGGCCGCTTCAGGGCTGATGTGGCAGGCCAGCAGCTCCATCAGGTCGGCGTCGGTGCCATGGTGGATGCCCCAGGGGGTCCAGGTGGCTTCCGGCAGATCGAGCAGACGCGCTTCGGCGGCCGTCAGCTGCGCGCCCTCGAGCTCGCGTACCGGCGACCGGTGCGGCGCGCGCGCTCCCGGTCCGCTCGGGTGGTCCAGCCCCTGGTCCGCGTCCTGCGCGGCGCTGTGGGCCGCCTCCTCAGCCGCAGCCTGAGCGGTGCTGGCCCGAAGACGCTCCTGCTCCAGGACCAGCTGACGACCGTGGTCGCGCAAGCCGGCCGCCAAGGGCCGCAGGTGCCGGCGGTAGCTGGCGCTCAAGCGCCGACGCAGGAGGACGTACCCGACCCGGTAGTGCACCAGGACGACGTGACCGGTGGGCGTCGCCAGCAGGGACTCGCGCCGGCGCAGGTGATCGTCGACTCCGCCCGCGTCGTCGGGTTCGACCCCGCGGAAGAAGCCGACGGCCTCGTCCACCTCCGCACGGCAGGGCCCGTCGCTCCACTCGATGTTGAGTCCCTCCAGCCGGTGCTGCTGGCCCCTGGGCGGGCCCGCCGTCACCGTCTGGTCGCAGACCTGGACCCGGAAGGACGTCTGCGGCCAGCGCGCGTGCAAGCGGGCGCCGACGACGAAGGCGGTGTGCTGGGCAGACAGAACGTGGCAGGAGGCGGACAGGTCGCTGACGCCGGTCGGGGAGGCCGTGGGTCGGCGAGGAGGCTGTGGGCGGTGCATGGCGATCTCCCAGAGGGTCGATGCGGGGTGAAGGGTGTCGAAGGGGATGGGTGACTGAGGCGGGCCCACAGCGGTGGGCCTGTGGCGTTGGGCGGCGGGTACGCGGTCACCGTCACGGCGCAGTGCCGGCGGTGGACGCGTGCGAGTAGGCGGGGATGGCTGTCGGGGGATGCTCAGCAGATGCGCGTGTGCTGGCGCAGCGCGCACAGCAGACGACGAGTCTGAGGCTCGTCCTGGACGTCCAAGGCGTCGTTGGTGGCCCGCAGCTGCTGCAGGCTGCGCTGCAGCCCCCTGGTGTCGCCGAGGTAGTGCAGGGCACGCAGCTGGGTGCGACGCAGACCTTCGTGTGCAGGATCGATGGCCAGGGCGCGGGTCGTGGTGTGGACCGCTTCCCGGAAGCTTCCGCGCTGCAGCTGCGCTCGGCTCAACCGCGAGGCCACCGTCGCGATGAGGGTGTGCGCCTCGAGGTACAGATCGCCAGACCAGCAGAACCAGGTCTGGCGAACTCCGCTGAACGGAACTCCGCTAACCAGATCCATCGCGCGGCGCAGGTCCTCCTCGCGAGAACTGCGAGCCAACTGCCGCAGCAGGTGCAGATCGGTGGTCACGTCCTCGTGCAGTCGGTACCCCTCCCGCCCGGACGGCAGCAGCGGTTCCCCACTGAGCGGGTGCAGCCCCAACCATCGCCGCATCTCCGACATGCGCGGCGCCAGGGTGGACTTCGGGGTGACGTGCTGCAGGAGCTGCTCGCCGATGTCGCGACGGCGCGCGCCGGGGTTGAAGGCCAGGTAAGCCGTCAAGGCGGTGAACGTCTCCTGCCGCCGGTGCCAGGGTGCGACGTTGTCGACGTGGACGCTTCCCAGGACGCGGACGAACGGCAGGTCCGGGGAGGGGAAGGAGACGGCCGGCGCGTCGGCCTCAGCGACAGCGGTGACCTCCAGCGGTTGGGCGCTGGCCTGCTGGTGCTCGGTGGCGTGCCGGCGGTGGTGAGTGGGTGCGTGTCGCAGGGGACGGTGACGAGGGTTCATGGTGGGTGCCTCCAGAAGGCTCCTGTGTGATGTTGGCGGTCGCTGTCCGTCCAACACAGAAAAACTAACACCCGCATGACGATTACGCAACGTGGGTGCCGGGTCAGCACCCCGTTCAGTCGTTCGACGATCCGGGCCTCAACTCGGCCTCATGGAGGCCATCGCGACGGCCCGCAACGGTTTCGGCCTCGTCCCGGGGTGTCCCTGATCTGGCCGCCTGTTCATGTTGCTCACCTGGCGTATCGGTGACCGGGTCGACCACGCCGATGCCTCGTGGTTGAGACATGCCAGCAGGGACTGAGTCGGGAGGGGGGTCGATCATCGGAGGCTCAGTTCACGGGCAGGACCTGGCTTGCTTGTCCGATCACGTCGCTCGCGAGGTGAGGCACTTGAGCCCAGGTGTGTCGACCTCTCATCCTGCGGGCTCGGGCAGCGATGGAGGCGACCGCGTCCGCCGGGATGCCGCAGTCCCGGTCCCAGCAGCGGTCGGCGCCCCAGGCGCAGTCATCCCCTGGGCAGGCAGGTTCGCTGTTCAGAAACGCCGCCCAGTCATCGTCCGAGGCGTGTGGACGACGGCATGACGGGCACCGCGTCCGCCGGGGGGCAGCGCCGGTGATCGACGACGACGTCGAGGATGTCGACGGTCTCGCCGACGACGGTGGTGTCGGCTTGGACTGTGCTGCCACGTGTCCTCCGATCGGGCTGCTGGGCCTGTTGCTGATCTGACTGCGGCGTGCAGCGGGCATGGTGGTCCTCAGATCCGGGCGCGTCGCAGTCGGATGGCTCCGGCGAGGTAGAGCACCACGATCCACGCGATGAACGCCGCAGCCCCTGCCGCAGGGGTAAGCAGAAGGTCGTCGGCACGCAGGTGCGTGAAGTTGGTCAACGTGTTGGTCACTAACCAGCGGTTGAAGAACTGCGCCGGCCCCGACCCGGGAAGCAGAGCCAAGGTCAGGGGAACGGCATAGAGCAGCACCACGAGGGTCCCGATGGAGGCTGCGGTGCTGCGCACCAGCGCCCCGATAGCCAACCCCAGGACCGACATGCCCGACAGGTACAGCACCTCACCGAGCAGCACCCGAACAACTCCGGCGCCCCCGAGGGAGGTGGCGAGGTCATGGGAGGACAACTGCCAACTGGTCAGCAGGTACGTCAGTCCCACCGCGAGCGCCGCGGCCAGGACCGTGACGGTCCACAGGACCGCGGCCTTGGCCGCCAGCACCGAGGCCCGGGCCGGCGCCACGGTGAAGGTCGTGATCGCAGTTCGGGTCGAGAACTCCCCGGCGATGGTTCCTGCACCCAGGGCGCCCAGCAGCAGGCTGGACAGTTGGGCGCCGATGAAGGTGGCGTCGAAGAAGACTCGTGGTCGGGTGGAGCCGTCCTCATCGATCAACAGGGCGGCGATGAGGGCGACACCGACGAGCGGCACAGCAGCCGCGGCAGCGATGAGCAGCCAGCGCGAAGAGCGCAGGCTGCGCAGCTTGATCCACTCGGCATGGATGTGCCGCACCAGCCGCGGCCGGCGTGAGCGCCGGCTCAACCTCGCGGTGACGTCGCCGTTGGCATGGAGGTTGGTGCGGAGGTCGGAGTGAGCGGCTGACGCGCCGCCACGGCGCGGTCCGCCGCGGCCGCCGCGCTCCTGCAGGTCCGGGTCGGTGTCGGCGGTGCTCACGACGGCGCATCCTCTCGCGTAGCCAGCGCCCGGGCGGCGTCCGCTTGCGAGGCCAGCTGCGTCAGCACGTGCAGGGGGGTGTTGTAAAGGGTCACCACGACCTGGTGCTGTACCGCCGCTGCGACGTCGGCATAGGACGTCACCGACTCACCTGAGGCAATCTGGTCAAGGGACTCGCTGGCACGCTCGATGCGGTCGGCAAGCTCGCGCAGGTTCGCCGACACCTTGTGAGTCTGCCGGCGCAGTTCGGTGCGGGTGTGCGTCTCCACAGCTATGTTGAGCGCCCGGTCGGCACTGGGCGGGTCGATGCCGGGCGGGTCGATGCTGGACGGGTTGGCGCTGGCCGGGCTGATGGCGGACTCCTCCGGAAAGTTCATGACGCCGCCGTTCCAGCGGCGCGACGCGGACGGGCACGGCGAGCGGCCGGCGCCTGCGAGCGGCCTGCGACCTCGCCGTCGTGAGGGTGGTCCTGGTGCTCGACCATCGCGCCGGCACTCGCCTCCGCCGCGGCGGTGGCTTCATCTGCTGGTGCCGGGTTGCTGTCGGTCCCGGGGGAGGCGGTGCCGGCGCTGGAGGTCTGCTCGCGGCGCTGGGCAGCGCGCCGGACATCGATGGCCTCCACGTGCCAGCGGCGCGTGTCGTCACGGAACCCGCGCAGGTGGTCGGGGTGGTCCACCGGCAGCAGCAGGCGCCGGGTGACCGCCTGGCGGGTGATGCCCAGCAGCAAGGAAGCCTCCTTCAGGGTCATGTCCGGCTGCGGGGCCGCCTGCGCCTCGGGCAGGGCGGTCGGGGCCTGCGGCCAGCCCTCACGGCTGGTGAACTCCTGCTCGGTCATCGCGGTCACGGCCACCGCCTGCGCCGGGCTGCCGGCGCTCGCCGCGGCCTGCTCGGTGACGGCGATGGCCTGGCGGGTGGCCTGGGACAGGCCGGCGGCCTGCAGGGACAGGCGAGCGGTGATGAGGCCGTCGTGCGAGCTCAGGCTGGTGTGGAAGTCCTCCAGGTCCTCGAGCAGGGCGTCGGTCAAGTCGTCGTCGAGGCGGGCGGCGGGCAGGTCCAGCTGGACCTGGACGTTGAACCACGTCACGGTGATCAACCCCTTTCTGGGTTCGCTACGGCGGTTGCAGCAGGTGCTGCAACCGGGTGCCTTCGTCGAGGGTCGGCGGAGGCCAGTGGTCTTGCGGCATGGATCGCTGAAATGTGACTGGGTGCTGGTTGAGCGGTGGCGTCGGACACGAAAGCAGAGGCAAGATGTTCGGTGCGGTCGGGCCCACTTCGACTGGGCCCGACCGCTTCGTGCATCAGCACTGAGTGACTGCTGAGTCAGCGCTTCGGTGGCCACTGGAAGCCTGCTCGGCGTAGGTCGGCGATGGCGTTGCGCCACGACCGGTAGTCACTGGCGGTACCTGCCAGGACCGCGACCTGATGACCGTCCTTCACGACTCGCAGGTGTCGCCGCCGGGTGGGAGTGACGGTGAACCCTTGAGCCTTGATCGCCTTGACCAGCTTCTTCGTGTCCTTGTCCATGTTCACCTCCCTCCTACGAGTATGCAAACAATCTTACTACTGCGGTTGCGACTTTGCAATCATGGTGGTGTGTCGTGGCCCGGGTTGGTCATCGGCTGCCAGCAAGCAGAGCCGCTCTGGGGTCCCTGGTGGGTCTGCTCGAGATGAAGGCTGGGTCGCGCCGTTCCTCGGGCCGCGTCACGTCGCAGGCTGGCATCCTCCAGCCATGCTCGGAGAGACAGGCGCCATGCAGGTAGGCCGGAGGCTCGTCACCGACTACGAGGCGAACCAAGGTCGCACGCTGCAGAGCATGGAGAGCGGCTGGTATAATGGCCTGCCTCACATCGCCGACCTCGAGCGACGAGCCTCCGCGGTCGCTGGAGAGCACCCCGGCCGGCTGAGCGCAGACTTCGCCTCCTACCGTGCCGATGGCTCACTCGACCGCGTCATCGAGATGAAGACGAAGCAGAGCCAGCACACGTCGTTCGACCTCTACGAGCGCCAGATCAGGACTGCGCAGCTGCTGCCCGGTACGTGGTGGCTGTACGTGCCGTTCGACTGCGCCACTGCGCGCCCGCAGCTCGTCATCGTGTCCGACCTGCGGCCGCTGATCACCGAGGGACGCCGGGTACCTTCCGACGACCTCAGCGCTCGGCGAGGGTCAGTAGGTGCTGAGGACCGCTGGCGCTTCTTCGTCAGCGACATGCTCAAGGTGGGCACCGTCGTCCCGCATGACGACCCTTCGACTCCTACGGTGCGGTGATGGACTCCAAGACGGCCGCGATGAACGAGCAACGAGTGCATCTCATGCGCTCCGAGCTCCTGGGCTTGGTCGCTGTCCTCGAAGACCGCGTCGACCTAGTCCTGGCCGTGAGCCTCGCCCGCACGACCGAGGCCGTCTGGACCCTCTACGCCGACGTCATGCCCCGACTCGGCTGGCAGGAGCGGATGGGGCTGCTCAAGGGAGTCATGGAAGAGACGGCTGTACCCCGCCGCCGCCAGCACCTGGGCCCCGCGACGTTCGCCCAAGCCCGACCGCTCTTCATCCCGCTGCTGCAAGCGCTGGTGGAACACCGCCACACGATGGCCCACGCTGTCGTCCTCCCCTCCCAAGGAGATGACACGATCCGGCTCCTGCGCCGGCGCAAAGGTCACATCGACCCCGTCAACGTTCCTGTCGCGCGCGTGCAGCACCTCATGGACGAGCAGCATGGCCTGCCTGGACGCTCGACGAGCTGCTCACCTCGGTCGGGGACCTTGAGGTGTGGGGCATGCTCATGGGCTTCGACCAGGAAGACCCCGAGGACGCGGAGCTCGACTAGGGCGGGAAAGTACCTAGCGGGACCACGTACCGCTGACGTCTCGTCCCGCTACGTTGCATGAGTGATCGCGAAGACCTTGCCGTGGTGGCGACGTCCAGCCCGCTGGTGGAAGCGGCATCGGAAGGCCGCCGTGGTGGGCGCTGCAGCGGTCATCTTGATCTACGTTGCGATCGGCGTCTTGCCGATCCTCTACGTCCACCCCGGCAGCTTCCGGGCTACATCCGCCCCTACGGCCACCCCGACGATCATCGTGACGATCGCGCCCCAGCCTTCTGGCCCCCCGCAGACCTCGACGCGAACTGTGTCCGCAGCCCCGCAGACCGAGCACCCTGTCGACCAAGCCGCCCTCGCCGCTGCACGCAACGACGCCAGGATCCCCATCGGTGTGACGGCCGCGGCGCTCGTAGCCGCGGCGGCTACCGGCTTCGGGGTTCAGGCCAGCCGCCGCAGCGTGCGGGCAGCAGAACAGGCAGTAAAAGCAGCAGACAAACGCCAGGTCGCCGAAGCTAAAGCCGCTGAAGAACGTCGGTCCCGAGAAGCTGACGCCGCCAAGGAGCGACAGTCGATCGACCAGCAAGCCGCAAGGCGGCGGCATGACGAAGAAGACGTGAAGTGGGTTAAAGAGCAGCGGGAGAAGCGTTTCATCGACGCAGCCCGACAGCTGGGGTCAGGTCAAGGTCCTGAACGGCTCGCAGGTGTTTTTGCCATGACTCAGCTCGCCGATGAGTGGGTTGAGCAAAGGCAGAGGTGCATCGACGTTTTGTGCGGTGCTTATCGGGTATCGGGCGGAGAAGCCAGGCGCAAGAACTCCTCCGAAGATCGCATTGTCAAGCAGGCAATTGTGGCAGAAGTTGTGGCTCATACGCGAGGCGGCGACCTAGACGGCGTGGAGGGGCGAGGTGGGTTGATAATGAGTTCGACTTTCGTGGCGCCACGATCGATCACCCGCTGCAGCTGGTCGGCATAACCGCGCGGCGCCTAGTGATCTGCGGCTGAAGTTGGTGCCCCGGGGCGTTGCCAGGTGAAGGTGACGGGTCGATGCTGCTGGTTGCGGAGCCGGGTCCAGTGCTGAA